>NZ_JBFTKS010000008.1:0-254970 GCF_056396065.1 Allobosea sp. 05T433
TGGTCTTCGTTACCGCCTACAACTTCGCCAAGCATCTCAAGGCGCTGCGATGGCGAACGCCCTATCAGGCCATCTGCGACGCCTGGATCAGTGACCCGTCACCCTTCAAAATCAATCCGCACCATCTCATCCCGAGACCGCACACCTAGTCGCCGCCGCCGTCAATGACGGGCCGGGCACCGAGCCGCGTTATCCCGCGGCCTATCCATGGGCGGTCGCGGTGACGGCCATCGACCGCGAGCGCCAAGTCTTCGCCCGCGCGAATCGCGGCGCACATATCGCATTTGCGGCCCCTGGCGTGCGTATCCAGATGCCCGACAAGGCCTTGCGCCCAGGTCGGCTGCGTTCGGGAACCTCCTATGCCGCGCCACTGGTCGCCCTCGCGTTCTCACAGCGCCGCTCCGCCGATCAGGGCGCGACGCCGCAGATGCTCGTGGCAGCACTGTCCAGCGAGGCGACCGATCTCGGGGAGCCGGGCCGCGACCCTGTCTTTGGCTGGGGTCTGCTGGAATGCCGGCCGCAGCCCGCGCAGCCATAGGTCGATGCGCGATCTTGCCTGCTGATCCTGACGACAAGGATACGACTTTGGACATCGTCCAATCCCATATGACGGCTTCCACCGGAACGACGGCCGCGTCGGCAGGCACCGAGCCGCCCCTGTCGGCCTTCGCCAGAGAGCTTGTGGCCTTGCTGCCGAGGCTGCGCCGGTTCGCGCTCTCCCTGACCCGCTCGGCCAGCGAGGCCGACGATCTCGCCCAGGCAACTTGCGAGCGGGCCCTCAAGGCACAGGCGCTCTGGCAACCCGGTACCCGGCTCGATGCCTGGCTGTTCAGGATTGCACGCAACCTCTGGATCGACTCGCTCCGCAAGCGCCGTAGCGAAGGACAAAGCGAGGCTCTCGAGGACCATCTCGATCTCGCCGGGGAAGACGGCCGGCATGTCGGCGACGTCGCCTTGACCGTCGATTCCGTTCAACAGGCACTGGGAGCCATGCCGTCCGACCATCGCGAACTGCTGATGATGGTCTGTGTCGACGGAAAGAGCTACCGCGAAGCCTCGCAGCAGCTCTCGATCCCGCTCGGCACGGTCATGAGCCGGCTCTCGCGAGCCCGCCAGGGCCTCGCGGCGAAACTTGGAATGGACAAGACATCATGACGAGCGCGGTTTCGGACGAAATGTTGCTGGCCCTGGCCGACGGCGAACTCGAGAAGGCCACGGCCGATGCGCTGCATGCGCGGGTCATGGCCGAGCCAGAACTCGCCGAGCGCTTTGCCCTGTTCGTGGAAAGCCGGGCGCTGCTGGAGGACGCCGGCAGCTCCGATCAGGCCGTGCCGCCGCACCTGCTCGCAGCGATTCGCGCCGCCGACGGAGCCAGGCCAGGTCGGCATGGCCTGGCAGTGATCGAGGTCGGCGCCACACTCGCAGCGCCCGCCCCGGCCGTCTCCCCGCGCTCCCTCCCGCGCCGCCCGAGCTGGCAACTGCCTCTGGCAGCCTGCTTTGCGCTGCTTGTCGGCGGTATCGCCGGTTACCGGATCGGCTCGGAAACGCCTGGCAACCCGGACCCCAGCGGCGTCGCCCTGTTCCAATCGGCCCGCGCGGCTCTCGACACGGCGCTCGGCAGCTCGGCAAGTGGCAGCAGCACATCATGGTCGCACGGTGCTGCCGGCGGCAGCATCGCGCTGGTCTCGTCACATCGACTGGGAGACGGCACGCTCTGCCGCGAATATACGCTCGCCAGCGCCGCGCAGGGCGCAGATCGCTGGAAGGGCATCGATTGCCGCGTCGAGGGTCGCTGGCGCACCGAGCTTGTCATTGCCACCCCCTCGTCGGGGGGTGGGTATCGCCCTGCCAGCGGAGACAGCGCAGCGGACGCTTTCCTGCAGGACCGCAATGCGGAAGGCCCTCTCGCCCCGGCTGCGGAAGCAGAACTCCTGAACGCACTGGCTCGACCGAAACGCTGATCCTGCCTGCGCTTTGCCCCCCGAAAGGCCATGATGCCTGCCCTTTGGTGGCAACTCGCTGTCGTCCCGACCATGGAGAATGGAATGGCACCCCTTGCTTGACGCACCGCCCCCATCTCTCCCTTCCCATTTGACAACGGGACCGACAGACCGTGACCGATCCAATCGACAGCTATGTCGACCGAGCCATCGCCTGGGCGACGGCTCGCCTCGGCAATCCCGACTACGCCTTCCGCTGCCTTGCCTTCGTCGAGGATGCCTACGAGGCCGGTAACGCCATCGAGATCTTCGGCGGCAGTACTGCAAAGGAATCCGCGGACGAGTATGGCGTCACCGAGCCACAGCCGGCTGCGGTGCCGCGCGGCGCCTTCGTTTTCTACGACATGACGGGTGAGCTCTTCGGCCGGCGCGCCAACTGGGGCCATGTCGGCCTTCACCTTGGCGACGGCCGGGTGGTGCATGCCTGGGACGAGGTGCGCATCGACGGCTATCTCGCCGTTCAGGCGCTTGAGGTGGCTCCCCGCTGGACCCAACCCCGCTATGTCGGCTGGGCCGCGCCGGAGCGCCTGCTGCGCGGCCATCGCATCAAATAAAGCAACCCGCGCAAGGGCTGCTGCGAGCAGTCGCCCTTGCGCACCCGAACGGCCATTCGCATGCATGTGATCAGCGTTTGGACATGTTTGCCCTCGGAAAGTGTCTCCCTTTGAAATAGGCCTTTGAACCGAGGATGCCGGCCATGCCATGGAAGAAGCACGAGTCCCAAAGGGCGCTGTCCGGCTGGCCAGGGCGACTTGCCGACTATCCGCAGGCAAACCGCCCCGCTTCGATTGGAAAGCGAACAGCCGTTCACAAACGGGGCTTTGGCAGGTTGCAGCGCGTCAGTCGCTGTTGGATCGTCCGCTCCATGATGTAGCACGGCCTCGTTGACGTTCGGATGGCCAGGGAAGACCAAGGACCGATGGATACGACACCCCGCGAGCGGCTCGTCATCGTCGAAGATGACCCCGTCACCCGCGCGGTCATCGCGGGATATTTCATCGACCAGGGGTTTCACGTCCAGGAGGCGGAGACCATCGCCCAGGCCAGGCGGACGATCCAGCGCTTCAAGCCGGAACTGATCTTCATCGACGTCGTCTTGCCTGATGGAGACGGGTTCGAGCTGGCAAAGGAGCTTCAATCGGTTTCCGACGCCGGAATCATCTTCGTGACGCGTCGCGATGCCGACATCGATCGGATCGTCGGCCTCGAGCTTGCCGGTGACCACTATGTCAACAAGCCCGTCGACCTGCGTGACCTTCTCGCCAGAACCCGCTCCCTGCTGCGGCGCCGCAAGATCGAGCGGGACATGGCCCGGCGCAGCACCACGGCCACCTTTGGCCCCTTCATCATGGATTTTCTGCGGCGTGAGCTCGCGACGATCAATGGCGACCCCATTCGCCTGACGCGAGGCGAGTTCGACTTGCTTGCAGCTCTCGTCGAAAGCGATGGCCGCCCCTTGAGTCGCGACTATCTGATCGAGGTCGTCAGCAATCGCTATACCGATGTCGACGCGCGAAGTGTGGATGCCTTGGTCGCGCGTCTGCGGAGGAAGCTGGGACATGGTGGAAAGCCGGGCATGATCGCGACCGTCAGCGGGATCGGCTACAAGCTCGGCATGCCAGTCGAACGCAACACCTGACGGGCCGCTCCGGCTGCCGACCTGTCCCCGAACCCGTCCAGGGTCTCCAGCGCCTCGCTACGGTCGCGGTCGAGCGCTTCGATGGCGAGGATAAGCTCCTCGCGATCGGCGACCATTGCGTCGCGCTCCAGCGCACTGGCTTGTGCGAAGACACGCCCGAGGCCGACGGCCCCGGCGGAACTCGCGAGCTGGTGAGCCAATCGGCTAAGTTCGGCCCGGTCGACAGCCCGGAGCGCCGCCCGCATCCCCTTCAGGATTTTCTCGGATACGGTCGCGAAGAGCGCCACGAGTTGCCGCGTGCGCTCGCTTCCGATCAGTCGACTCTGGGTCTGGAAGAAGCTTGCGTCGACCGGCTGGTCCACTGAGAGGGACACGACCGGACCTTGGCCGCTGCGACTGCTCCCGCGCCCTATGACCTGTAGCAGCGCTACAGAAGTAATGGGCTTGGACAGGATCGCCGTCAGCCCCGCTGCTCGCATCCGCCGCATCGTCTCCGGGGAGACATCGGCCGTCAGCGCGACGATCCGGGGTTGCGTGATGTTCGGCAGCTCGCGGACCGCAAGCGCGGTTTCGATTCCGTCGATTCCGCTCATGTGCATATCGAGCAGGACAATGTCGAAGGCGCGATTACGCAGCGTTGCCAGGGCAGCTTCGCCCGAGGCCACGGCCTGCACTTTGTGGCCGGCCTTCCCGACCATGACCCGGGCGACCTCTCGCGTCACAGGATCATCGTCGACCACGAGCACGCGTTGCAGCTGCGCCGTCGCCATAGGCCCGGACCGCGCGGCGGCCTTGGCCGCAACCATCGGCAAACGGACAATGAAGGTGCTGCCTTGCCCGCGACCGCTGACGACGGAAATCGTGCCGCCCATCAGTTCGCTCAGCTTGCTGCAAATCGCCAACCCGAGCCCGACCCCGCCATTGCGCCGGCCCGTGTCCGGGTCGACCTGCACAAAGTCGTGGAAGATGTGGCGTTGCATCGCCGGCTCGATGCCTATGCCGGTATCGCGGACCGTGAGCGTCAATTCTGAATTTTCCGCAGATGGACAAGGCTGGAGCTCAGCGCCGAATTCGATTCCGCCACGCTCCGTGAAACTGATCGCATTGCGCAAGAGATTGATCAGAATCCGGTGGATCTTGCCGGGATCGCCGTGCAACTGCAGGCCGCCGGCTGGGGGCAGACGCAGTGTCAGGACAAGTCCCTTCTGCTCGGCGAGGGGGCGCATCAGCGCCGCGGCGGCGTTCAGGAGCGCGCCCAACTCGAAATTGCGCAGATCCAGGCTTTCGGTTCCTGCCTCCAGCCGGGACAGGTCAAGCGTCGCATTGGCCAGATCGACCAGGGCCTCGCCCGAGGTCGCCGCCATGGCGACGAGGCGGCGATCGCGTTGGCTCAGGCGACCACGGTCGAGAAGCTCCAGAACCCCGAGTACGCCCGAGAGCGGCGTGCGGATATCGTGGCCGACAACCGCCAGAAACCGGGACTTTGCCCGCGTCGCCTCTTCTGCCGCCCGTTGTCCGGCCGAAGCAAGCTCGAGAGCGGCCTCCAGGGCCGCTGTACGCTCCGTGACCTTGTCCTCCAGAACCGCGCGGCTTTCCTCGAGGCGCTGAGCCATCAGGTTGAACTGCTCGCCGAGCTGCTGCAATTCATCGCCGGTGTTGATGCTGATCCGCTCGTCCAATTCGCCTCGGCCAATCCGCGCGGCGCCGTCGCCGAGGGCCTTGATCGGGGCGACAAGTTTCCGGCTCAAGATGATGCCGGCCAGCACGGCAGCGGACAGTGCGAGGACCAGAAGCACCAGCGAGCGCAGGAGCGACGCCTTGATCGATGCGAAAGCTTCACTCTCTGGCAGGTCGATCACCACCTTCCAGTCGAGGTCCGGGACCGAAGCCATCACGGACAGCACTTTCCGGCCTTCGATATCCGTCATCGAAAGTCCTGCACCGGTCACTCCGGCCGCCTCATGCGCACTCACCAGGCTGGCAAGATTGGTGTTCCTTAGTACGAAGCGCAGATCGGGATGCGCGATCAACCGCCCGGAACCCGTGACGATATACGCGCGACCGGTCTCACCGACCTTCAGCCGGGACACCAGATCACGGATGAAGACGAGGTTGACGGTCGCCTGTGCAACCCAGTGCGGAGATGCCGCTCGCTTGAGCAGCATCATATAGGGTTCCGAGCCGCGCCGGAATTGGACATCGCTGTAATAGCCGCCCTGCGCCAGGGCGGCCTGGAAACCCTGATCAGTCGACCAGTTGACGTCGCCACCGGTTTGGTCGCGGCTGACGCGCGAAAGCGAGAGTTGCTCGCGTCCCGCCGGATCGATCTGGCGTAATTCGAGAATGGCCGGAACCTGCCGCAGCAGCCGCAGGCCGTCGAGGCGGCGTTCCTCGAGTGGAGTGTTGCTCGCGCCGCTTTGGGAGATCCAGTCCAGGTGTTGCATGATCTCCGCCACGAAGGCGCCGATCCGCTGCGCTGCGGCCTGGGCCTGCTCCTGCTGAACGCGCACCACCAGCGCCCTCTGATCCGAGAAGGCGAAGAACGTTGCAATTGCCGTATTGAGCCCAAGCGCGAGGCAGATCGCGACTCCGACGAAAACCGCATATTTGCGGGTAAGAGCACCTCGCGGCCGAGAAGTCTCGCCCTGCGTCACGAAACG
Organism: Allobosea sp. 05T433; assembly: GCF_056396065.1. Taxonomy (NCBI): domain Bacteria; kingdom Pseudomonadati; phylum Pseudomonadota; class Alphaproteobacteria; order Hyphomicrobiales; family Alloboseaceae; genus Allobosea; species Allobosea sp. 05T433. The sequence goes on from NZ_JBFTKS010000008.1 coordinate 6,300, forward strand.
ATCCGTGTCGCGCGAATCCGGAGCGAAAGCGGCACGCTCAATCCCAGGGATGCGGCGGCCATTTCGTTGATGACCAGTTCGAAGCTGCGCGAGAACTGCACCGGCAACTCGGCGACATTCGCACCACGCAAGATAAGGTCGCTATAGGATGCGATGAGGTCGCTCGCCTCGTCCCGCCCCCCCGTATACGACATCAGCCCGCCCTGGCGCGTGAAGGTGTCGAACGGATAGATGGCAGGAAGGCGATGCCGGGCGCTGGCCTTGGCACATTGCGCCGCGTGGCGGAACGTGAAGCTGTCGGGCAGGAACACCAGCCCGCCATCGCTGCCCTGTCCTGCGAAGTCCGCGATCGCGCCCTCGATGCCGTTCAGGTCCATCACTGCCACCGGGCCAAGAGACAACCGAGCATAGGCAGCCGCCGCCCTCAGGCGCGCGAGATAGGTTTCACCTGCTGCAGGGGTCGTGCGCGGATTGAATACCACGCCGACCCTGCGTGTCTCGGGCGCAATCTCGGTCAACAATTCCAGCCATTTATCCGCCATGACCGGGTCGTTGTTGCTGAACCCCGTGGCATTACCCTCCGGCCGCTCCAGAGAACGCACGAAGCCGCTCCCGACCGGATCAGAGGCCGTGCCGAACAGCACCGGCATCGTCCGGGTCAACGCGAGGACAGCAGCGGTTTCGGCACTGGAGCTGACGATGATGATATCGGGATTGTCCCGGACCAACTCCGCCGCCGCTCGCGCAAGATCGGCCTCGCTCGAGCCCGAGAATCGCGTGCCCAAGCGCAGGTTCTGGCCCTCGATCCAGCCTCGCTCGGCGAGGCGTTGTCGGATTTCCTGCAACCTCGCCTGGACGATCGGGGTGTCCAGCGGGAGGCTGATCATGACCGCGATATGCTTGAGGCGTTCGGTCGCGCGCACCGGCTGCGCAAACGCAGTGACTCCGCACGACGCCAAACCGGCCAGAAAGGAACGACGACGCATACGGGCAAGTCGGGGCAATGTGGAGGGCAAGGGCAGCTTCGCACGCAGCGACGAAAGCGTCGAGAGCGAGTTCCACCACTTTCAACGCGGAGTGCACGCGTCAGGAGTGCGCGCGTCTTGGCGCCAGAGCCGGAAGGCGAAGCACTCTCGCGTGGAAGCGCGAAGGAGCGTGACAGCTATTGTGTCCGACAGCCCGCGCATCGAAGACCACGGCATGGGCGCCCAGCCGCGCCCCGCGAAGCGCGCGGGGTTCGATACGTCATTGCGCACATCGCCGCCGGCCCAAGAACCAAGCCTCTGACGCCCGACCTTCGGCATCCCTCACCGCATCAATAGAATTGGCGCCCGCGATATCCAAGATCAGTCGAGCGAGAAACACAGACACTCGGCTTCGTGCAATAGAGGTAATCTTAACGGAACTCGCCGAATGATCCGGAAATGGTCGACCATGGCCGCAATTTTTGCCGACTAAACTTCGTTCTGGATGCGCATCATGATGTTTCCGAGCTCCATTCGACGATACCTGCTGGCGACGATGGCGGCAGTCTGCCTGCCAGGACTCGGTACGCTCGGCTACCTCGCCTACGATGCGGTCCGCGACGTGCGCACAAACCACCGGCTTTCCGGATTGGTCGAGGCTGACCGAGCCCTGTTGCTCACCGGGAATGCGATCCGTTCCGATCGTGGCAAGGCCCAAACAAGTCTGCAGGCAAACGACGATGCTGACACGACGATCCGCGCGATCGTGGAGACATCGCGAAACCAGATCGCAACGGCCGTAGCAAAACTCGGCGCCGCTGACCTGCCCGAGCATCGGGTTCTTGCCGAGGCCATCCTGCAGGCTGAAAAGGCCATGCAGGGGCGGATCCCCGATCTCAACGGGGAGGCGGCCAAGCCCCGGGCTCAGCGTAGCCTGGCCGCGACCATGCCTTGGTATAATGCGGTCGGAAACATTGAGGCAGCACTGACGAACGCCTCCGATGCGGCGTCGCTCGCGGTTCGGCTGGCCGATCCGGCACTCGCCGAACTCCAGGGTTTCAAGGCCACCGCCTGGCGGCTGCGCTCAAGTTACGGTACGCAATGCTCCTTGCTGCGTGCACCGCTTGGCTCCGGCCAGGTGCTGACACCGGTACAGTGGAAGCAGCTTGGCGAATTGCGCGGCGCAAGCAATGCCGCCCAGGCCCAACTGAGGCAGCTTGCGACACGTGTCGGTGTTTCGCCCGACCTCGCTCGCAAAGTTGAGGTCGCGACCGGAGAAGTCGCCACCGCAAACCAGACGATGGACCAGCTCCTTGGCAAGCTCGGCCAGGGTAGCGGCGCCGTCATTGGCGCCCAGGACTGGACAACCATGTGCAATGGTCCGTTCGCCGCCATTGTTGACGCGGTAACCCAATCGCTCGACGACATGCAGGCGACCACGGCGGCACAGACCAATCATGCCCTGACCCGGCTCGCCCTGATTGGTGGTCTGCTGGTCGCGCTGCTGGGCCTCTGCGCAGCGAGCTGGCGCGGCATCCAGAAGCGCATTGCGAACCCGTTGACGGGCATGAATGAAGCGCTTGTCCGGATGCAGGATGGTGAGGTTGATAGGGCTGTTCCCGCCGCCCCCTGCCCCGACGAGGTCGGCGCTCTGAGCAATGCGCTCGAGGCGTACCGCGGGAATCTCGTCAAGGTCCGTGCTCTCGAAGAGCAGGAACGCGAAGCAGCGACAATGCGCCTGGCGCGGGCGCAATCGATGGAGGCTGTGGTTTCGGATGTCGGCGAAGTGGTGTCGGCCGCTGCGGCGGGCGACTTCTCGGCCCGGCTGGAGATCCATGACGCCGACCCGCAGATGCAGAAGCTCGTGGCCGGAATCAACGAGATCAATGCGGTGGTCGACAGCGCGACCAGCGAATTCGCCAAGGCACTGTCTGCTGTGGCCGCGGGCGATCTGACTGTGCATGTCGACACCGATTACCGTGGCAAGTTCGCGGAACTGAAGGGCGCGATCAACGAGACAGTCGACCGCCTCTCCACGACCGTGCGCACGATCCAGACAACCTCGGCCGAGGTCGAGCTGGCCGCACGCGAGATCAACCTGGGCGCCGATGATCTCTCCAAACGGACCGAGGAACAGGCGAGTTCGCTAGAGGAAACCGCCGCGACGACGGAGGAGTTGGCGGCCTCGGTGAAGGCTTCGGCTCAGGCCTCGCGCCAGGCTGCCTCGATCGCCAACGAGGCGATGGAGACGGCACAGTCTGGCGGCGCGATCGCGACCCGGGCGGTCGACGCCATGGCCCGCATCGAGAGTGCGTCCCAAAAGATCTCCGACATCATCAGGGTCATCGACGACATCGCCTTTCAGACCAACCTCCTCGCCTTGAACGCAGCGGTGGAAGCCGCCCGCGCCGGCGATGCCGGCAAGGGCTTCGCCGTCGTCGCCAGCGAGGTCCGCACGCTCGCGCAGCGCTCCGGCGAGGCGGCAAAGGACATCTCGGCCTTGATATCCTCTTCGAACACAGAGGTCGGAGATGGCGTCAAGCTGGTGCGCCAGGCGGGCGATGCGCTGACCCGGATCCTGGGAGCGTCGCAGAAAGTAGCAGCCACGATCGCCGACATCTCCTCGGCGGCAGGAGAGCAGGCCAACGGCATCGACGAAATGAGCCAGGCTGTGGCGCATCTCGACGAAATGACCCAGCAGAATGCGGCGCTAGCCGAACAGAGTGCTGCCTCGGCAGCTTCGCTGACCGGGCGCATCGCGCAGCTCAATGATCTCGTCGCGGCATTCAAGACCGGGCCTGAGGCGGCGGCTCTCGCCGATCTGCAGCCTCAGACGCCGGCAATCAAACTCTTCACCGCGCCGCCGCCGACGCGTGCGGGCGACAGGGTCGCGATGGCCGCGAATTCCGGGTCGGAACCGGCTCGCCTGCGCAGGCTGGCCCAGGCCGCCTTCGTTCAGGCCAAAGCTCCCCCTTCAGAGCCCGCCAGACCGGCGCCCGCCCGCAAGGTCGCCAACAGCCGAGCCGGCGATTCCGGTTGGGAAGAGTTCTGAGCGCGCCAAGCCGGGGCGGCGGGGAGAGCATCACCTCCGCGTCGCAACGCGTGGAATGCGGCCTCACTCAGAGTTGAGACGCACGCGATCAGAATGGATTCACCCCGACGCGAGAGCCGGGGTGAATCCAACTGTGAAACAGTATTCAGTGAGCTGACGAGGTCGATGTGCAAATTATCGAGGCTCGCCCAGGCAATGATCAGGCGCTCTCGCCGACGGCCTGAAGATAGAGCTCGAGGATGGCTTCCTCTTCCTGGCGCTCGTTCAGGTCGCGCTTGCGTAGCGCGACGACCTTGCGCAGCACCTTGACGTCGTAGCCATTGCCCTTGGCCTCGGCATAGACCTCCTTGATGTCGTCGGCGATCGTCTTCTTCTCTTCCTCGAGGCGCTCGATGCGCTGCACGATGCTCTTGAGCTGATCGCCCTGAACCGGATCGTCCATTCCAAAACCCTTCTCTATAGATTTGGCCGCAGGGGTTCGCCCGGATCGGGGGCCGGCGTCAAGCGCGAACCGCCCTTTGGCACAAAGTGCTCAACAGTCCTGCTGTCGCATCAGGCGATCGCGACAGCATTCAGCGCCGCAACGCAGGGCGGCACGATGCGGGCAAGGCGCAGCCCCCATTCCCGCGCGGCCTCCGGCGTCGCGATCAGGTCTTGCCGGATCTCGATCAGCGCATCAGGCAGGCCACGACGGGTGGCATGTCGGTCGATCGTGTCGCCCGGCAGGCCGCCACGATAGGGCTCATTGTCCCCGACGACGAGATCACTCTCGGGCTGGAAGGCGGCGATCAGCGGCTGGGCCAGCACCCCTGCCCGATCCCACAGCACCCCGACATGCCAGGGACGCGCCACCGCTTTCCAATAGGGTGTGAAGGAGTGCACCGAAACGATCGCCGGCGGATGGCCGGCGGCGACTGCCATCTCGACGGCGTGGTCGATCGCCGCGTCATAGGGGGCGTAATAGCGGGCGATCCGCGCTGCGATGCCGGCCTCGTCGATGCGGGCATTGCCGGGCACGATCGCACCATCAGACAGGCGCATGACCAGGGTGGGATCGTCGAGCCCGCGATTTGGATCGATCAGCAGCCGCGAGAAACTGGTCAGAATGGCCGGCGCGCCGGTCGCACGCGCCATGGCGCGCACCGCCTCGGCCGCACCGATATCATAGGCGATGTGGCGCGCGAGTTGTTCGGTCGGCAGCCCGAGCGATGCAAGCTCGGGCGGGATCGCGTTGGAGGCGTGATCGCACAACAACAGCATACCCGTCGCGGGATCGCCGGGAATGATCTCGACCTCGCCTGGGGCGAGCATTATGGCGGAATCCGCCATCGGGAAATCGGACCGCATCGGCGCTCCAAAAAGTATGATTAGATCGGCAAATGCCTGATGACGTCCGCCGGCCAGCGACATAGAAGAGCATACAACGAAAGTCGACCAAATCGACGTGACAGCGGGTGGAAGGCGGGGTGGACTTGCAGCAGGTGAGGAACGATTCGGCTGAGGCCCTGCGCATTGCGAGGATGATTTTCGATGCCGCCGTCGACCGCGCCCGCCCGTCCGGCTGCCTTCCCGCTCACCTGCCCGAACCACCCAGGAACGGCCGCCTGATCCTGCTCGCCGCCGGCAAGGCCGCCGGCAGCATGACCGCACTCGCGGAAGCGCATTATCTCGACTCCGGCCTGTCGCCCGAGCGCCTTGTTGGCCATGCCGTCGCCCGCCATGGCTACGAGACCGCGACGCGCCATGTTCCGATGGTCGCCGCCGGCCACCCGGTGCCGGACGAAGGCAGCATTCGCAGCGCCGAACGCGCGCTCGAACTCGCCCGCTCGGCAAGCGCGGATGATCTGGTGCTGGTGCTCCTCTCCGGCGGCGGCTCGGCCAACTGGGTCGCACCCGCAGGTGACCTGACGCTGGCGGAGAAGCAGGCAGTCAACAAGGCACTGCTGCGTTCCGGCGCGCCGATCGGCGAGATGAACATCGTCCGCAAGCGGCTCTCGCGCATCAAGGGCGGCCGTCTCGCGCTGGCCGCCGCGCCGGCCCGGCTCGTGACGCTCGCAATCTCGGACGTCCCCGGCGACGAGCCGACCGTGATCGCCTCGGGCCCGACCGTCCCCGATCCGAGCAGCATGGCCGATGCGCGCACCATCGTCGCGCGCTATGGGCTCGACCTGCCGCCAGCGGCGCGCGCGCTGCTTGCCCACGACGCCAGCGAAACCCCGAAGCCTGGCGACCCCGCCTTCGCCAGGAGCGTATTCCAGATCATCGCCCGGCCTCAGGACGCGATTGCGGCGGCGGTCGCAAATGCACGGGACGCGGGCTACGAGCCCATCGATCTCGGCGCCGATCTCGAAGGCGAGGCGCGCGAGGTTGCGGCCGACCATGCCGCGCTTGCCCTGCGCCTCAAGGCAGAGGCGCGGCGCGCCGCGATCATCTCCGGTGGCGAACTGACCGTGACCCTGCGCGGCAAGGGCCGCGGCGGCCCGAACCAGGAATATGCGTTGGCTCTGGCCATTGCGCTTGGCGGGGAGCCGGGCATCGTCGCGTTGTCCGGCGACACCGACGGCACCGATGGCGGCGGCGGCGAAGCGACCGACCCCGCTGGCGCGCTGATCGATGCGACGACATTGGCGCGAGCGGCGGAGCGCGGCCTCGTTCCTGCCCAATCGCTGGCCGACAACGATTCCACCGGCTTCTTCGAGGCCATTGGCGACCTGCTGCGGACGGGACCGACCTTGACCAATGTGAATGATTGCCGCGTCATCCTGATCGACCCTTAGACGATCATGACGAGCCGATTCGACCGATCTCTCTTGCGCCTCGGCCTGCTGCTGGCCTGCCTTCTCGGAAGCGCGGCTCCCGCGCTCGCCGATCTGCGGATGTGCAACACCACGGGCAGTCGCGTCGGTGTCGCCATCGGCTATCGCGATGCGCAGGGCTGGGTCACCGAAGGCTGGTGGAACATCGCGCCGCGCGGCTGCGAGACCCTGCTGCGCGGCACGCTCGCGGCAAGGTTCTACTACGTGCACGCCATCGACTACGACAAGGGTGGCGAATGGACCGGCAAATCCATCATGTGCACGCGCAACAAGGAATTTACGATCCGAGGCATCGAGGACTGCCTCGCCCGCGGATATGACCGGTCCGGCTTCTTCGAGGTCGATACCGGCGAGCAGAAGAGCTGGACCATCCAGCTGACCGATTCCACCCCCGGCGCAACGCCGCCGCGACCATGAGGACATAAGAATGAGGCGCGAACGCCGGATCAAGATCATCGCTACGCTGGGTCCGGCTTCCGCCAGCGAGGAGATGTGCGCCAAACTGTTCGAAGCCGGCGTCGACGTCTTCCGGATCAATATGAGCCACACCCAGCGCGAGACGCTGCCGGAGCGGGTCGCCATGTTGCGTGGCCTGGAGGAGAAATTCCATCGCCCCGTCGGCATTCTCGCCGATCTGCAGGGACCGAAGCTGCGCGTCGGCCAGTTCGGTGGCGATGGTGGCGTAATGCTGGAAAAGGACGCGCGCTTCGTCCTCGATTCCGACCCTGCCCCCGGCGACGTGAAGCGCGTCTACCTGCCCCATCCCGAGATCCTGAGTGCGCTTGAGCCCGGCCACGCCCTCATCCTCGACGACGGCAAGATCCGTCTCGTCGTCGAGAAGGCGAGCCCCAAGCAGGCGGTGACCCGCGTCACGGTCGCTGGCAGGCTTTCATCGCGCAAGGGCGTCAGCCTGCCCGACACCACGATCCCGGTTTCGGCGATGACGGACAAGGACCGTTCCGACGCCGAAGCCGCAGCAGATGCCGGCGTCGACTGGATCGCGCTCTCCTTCGTCCAGCGCCCCGAGGACATGGCCGACCTGCGCAAGATCGTTCGCGGGCGGGCGCTCGCACTCGCCAAGATCGAAAAGCCGCAAGCGCTGCTCCGGCTTGAAGAGATCATCGAGGCGTCCGATGCGATCATGGTCGCGCGTGGTGATCTCGGCGTCGAGATGCCGCTGGAAAAGGTGCCGGGCACGCAGAAGCGCATCACCCGCATGGCACGGCGCATGGGCAAGCCCGTCGTCGTCGCAACGCAGATGCTGGAAAGCATGATCACCGCTCCGGTGCCGACCCGCGCCGAGGTCTCCGACGTCGCGACTGCCGTCTTCGAGGGGGCCGACGCCGTGATGCTCTCGGCCGAGAGCGCTGCCGGACAATATCCGATCGAGGCGGTGACGATGATGAACCGCATCGCCGAGGAGGTGGAGAGTGAATCGATCTACCGCTCGATCCTCGAATCGCAACGCGCTGAGCCCGAGGCCACGGGCGCGGATGCCATCGCCAAGGCGGCCCACGAGATCGCCGATACGCTGAATCTCAAGGCCATCACCGCCTGGACCTCCTCGGGCTCGACCGCCTTCCGTATCGCCCGCGAGCGGCCGAACTCGACCGTCATCGCGCTGACGCCCAATCGCGGGACGGCGCGGCGCCTCACCCTGGTCTGGGGTGTGCACGCGGTCGTGACCAAGGACGCCAGCGACATCGACGATATGGCCTTCCGCGCTTGCAAATTCGCGGTCCGCGAAGGCTATGCCGCGGTCGGAGACCGCATCATCGTGGTTGCCGGTGTCCCGTTCGGCACGCCGGGCGCGACCAACATGGTGCGTATCGCCTTCATCGCGAAGGAGCACGTCGCCAAGGCCTGACGCCCTTAGATCATCGGACCGGATATCGTATCCGATGATCTGACCCTTTGTGTTGCATCGGCTTTCCCGAAAACCGCAATCCACTTTTCGGGCCGATGCCTTAGCGCGCGAATGCGAGGCTCGAGCGCGGTCCGGCCAACTGGTCGATTGCCTCGACGACGATTTCGGGCGCCGCGTGATGCGGCATATGCCCGACGCCCGGCAGCAGCACGAAGCGCCCCTGCGGCGCCTCGCGTGCGATCGCGGCGGAATGGATCACCGGAGACACGATCGCGTCGCTGTCCCCGGTGATCGCCACCACCGGAATCCTGAGATCGCGGTAGCGCGGAGCCTGTGCGCTGACGAAGGCGTGGGTCGCTGCGACATCCCGGGCATTCGCCTCGAAGGTCGAAGGGCGCAGCAGCAGCCGGATTTCGCCTGCTGCGACATAGCCGGGCGTGACCGGCCGCGGCGCAAAGACACTCTCGACACCGGAGCGCAAAAGGGCATCGGACGCCGGCACGCCGATCAATCGCGTGAAGACCGGGCCGATCACAGGCCATGAGGCCGCGTGATAATACCAGGCAATGCCGCCAGGCCAGGGGTGGGTCACGCCGCCAAGCAGGACAAGTCCGCGCAATCGCTCGGGGTGATCCAGTGCGATCCGCGTTGCGAGCGCTCCGGCCAGCGAATGAGCGACCAGCACGAAGGGCTCCGACAGGATCTGATCGAGAGCCTTCATGATGACTGTCGCCTGCTGAGCGGGATCAGCCATGGCGTTCTCGTCGATCCGATCGCTCCAGCCATGGCCCGGCCGGTCGAGCGCGATCACCCGGTAATGGCCAAGCTCGGGTCCGAGCGTCGCCAGCAGGTCGGCATGATCTGACGAGGCTCCGTGGACGAGCACGACGGTGCCGCGCATCTCGCCCACCGGCTTGCGCTCGACATAGTGCAGCCTGCCTCCTGGAAGCGTCAGGAAGCTGCCCTTGGGGGGATGCTGTCGTTCTGCTTCGACGCCAAGCCACTCCGTCCTGGCGAGCAGGCCGGCAACAAGAAGGGCAGGAAGAATGAGCAAGGCGCGCGGGAGCATGATTTGCTTACGTCGCCGCATTCGCTTTGGTTTCACTGGGGAACCGCAAGGGCCTACGCGTCGCGGCCGTCGACTTCAGTCTTCAGCGAATCGACTGCGTCCTTGATGGCCTCGAATTGCGGATAGATCTCCTGCGCCCGCCGATAGGCGATCAGGGCACGCTTGTCGTCCCCCTGCTGCCGTAGGATGGTGCCGAGCCCCATCATCGCGCCGTAATGACGCGGCTCGCGCTTCAGCGCCTCTCCGATGTCGATCATCGAGCGGATCGAATCGCCCGCGAGGAAGAGCGCGTTGGCGCGCTGATTCCAGCCTTCAGCCCAGTCCGGCTCGAGACTGATGATGCGGTCGAGCAATTCGATCGCGAGATCGAGCTCCTTGGATCGCATCGCCTCCTGCGCCCGCGCCATCAGGAGATCCGCCGTATCCGACCCTGATCGCGCCCAGCGCCGCTGGATCAGATTGGCGATGCCCTTGGCCTCCTCCGGGCTCTTGGCGGCAGCAAGCCGCTCGAACAGTCGATCCAGCGTCGCAGCCGGGCTGCGCGAGGCACCGGGAGCCGGTGCCGCCGGATTATCCGTCGTGTCCGAATGCGGCACGGTGCCAGGCTGCGCTGGTGCGCTGTCCTGCCCCAGGGCAGCGCCTAGCCCGAACGGCAAGGCTGTCGCCAGGACAAGCGCAAGAGCAGCGGAAGGCAGACGAGGAATGCTCATGCCCACAAGATTAGGGGCTCGTGCGGTCGCGTCAAATCACGACGTGGCGAGAGGCTCATGCCAAAAAAGGTGGGCGCGCCGAGCGCGCCCACCTTCAAATCTGGAGTCAGCATCAAAACGTCGCGGCAGCGAAAGCCGCGCGTCAACTCAGCCCTGGCGCGCCTTGAAGCGCTTCTGGACCTTGTTGATGATGTAGACGCGGCCCTTGCGGCGAACCAGCTGGTTGTCGCGATGACGGGCGCGCAGCGACTTGAGCGAATTGCGGATCTTCATCGTCTCTACTCCGTCGATCCGCCTTTCGGACGAATCGGTCAAAAATTCACAGCTGCGACGCGGATCGGCGGGCGATCCTCATCGACCACTCGAACGGCGCGGCTGATGCGATGCCGGCTGTATACGGATTTTTCCGGCGATCGCAAGGGTCCAGCGTGCGAAAACCATCGAATACCCTCAGGCGATCGCGGCCAGATAACGCCGGAAGGAGCGTGCCAGCGCCGCTTTGCCGTCGCCGGCGATGACCCTTCCCTCGAAGGCGCCATAGATCCTTGCGAAGGAAAAGGGCTCGAGAACCGCGGCGATCCGCCGGATCGTCGCCGCATTGACCGGAATCATGTTGGGATAGGAATAGAGCACGCTGACATAGCGGCGATCCTGCGCCACCTGCAGCACGTCGCCGCAATAGAGCGCGCCCTCCCCCTTGGCATGGTGCAGTACGGTCGCCCCGGCGAAATGGCCGCCGCAGCGCAAGAGCGTCAAGGTCGGACCAAGCCTCAGCGCCTCGCCGTCCCAGAAGCGGATGGCAGGGTCCGGCTCGGTCACCCACTGCCGATCATCAGCGTGGAGATAGACCGGCACGCCGAGCGCGGCCGCCCATTCCGCCATCGCGGTGTAGTAATGCGGGTGCGAGATCGCGATGCCGATCATCGGCCCGCGCGCGCGGATCGCCTCGACCGCCTCGGGCGTCACGAGCCCGATGCAGTCCCATAGCAGATTGCCCTCCTCCGCCTCGACCAGCAACGCCCGCTGATCGATCGCGAAGGCCGGTGCGATGCGCAGGCCAAGCACGCCATGGTCCTCGCTGCAGACGACGGAATGACCAGACGCGAGTTCGCCCGGCGTCAGCCATTCCTGGCCGTCCCAGCGCACGTATTGGCGCTCATCACGGCAGATCGGGCAAGCGTCGGGCGGGGTGGCCGTATCGGGAAATCGGGCGCCGCATTGGCGGCAGATGAAGCGCGGCATGAGCCTGTCTCCGGCTTGAACGAAGGCCGGCATCGAACGCCCCTGCATTCGGTGCCGCCAAACTATCTTCATATGAAGATACTAGCTCATCAATCTATCTTCATGTCAAGATACTCTGGCTGATGGAGAGTGCCTTGGCCGACGCTGACGAGACCCAGGATCATGTCGACCGGCTGCGCGCACAGTGGCAGCGCGAATTGCCTGATCTCGATACCGGCGCCATGGCCGTGCTGGGTCGGGCCTACCGGCTCTCCAACCTTGTTCGCCCAAGCATCGAGGCGACCTTCGCCGGATTTGGATTGGATCGCGGCGAATTCGATATCGTCTCCTCGCTCCGCCGCGCGGGCGCGCCGTTCCGCCTGACGCCGACCGAACTCTACACCAGCCTGATGATCGCCTCGGGCAGCCTCAGCCACCGCCTCGCTCGGCTTGAAAGGGCGGGCCTCGTCAGGCGTGTGCCATCCGACACCGATGGAAGGAGTCTGGCCGTCGAGCTGACCGAGAGCGGACGCGCGAAGGTGGAGGCGGCCTTCCGCGTCGACATGGCAAGCGAAGCGACCTTCCTGACCCATCTCTCGCCGGAAGAACGCGAGGCCCTTGCTGCGTTGCTGCGTAAACTCAACCGAGCCATCGAGGACAATCTCGGGACGACGCAGGGGCACGGCTAGTTTCCGCCGACCCCAAAGCCTTGTTGTTACCTGATTAACTTGTCACTCTGAGCCCCGGCGGACCGAGAAATAGGGGAACCGAAGCACAGACCGATCCAGAACGAAGGGAGGACCACATGAAGCGCGTGACGTGTTTCACGCTTGTCGCTGCGGCTGGACTATTGGCATTTGCCACCGGCTCGGCCCAGGCCCAGACGCCCGAAATGACCTTCTTTGTCACCAGTGCCGGATCCGGGAAGGGTGCCGATCTCGGCGGCCTCGCAGGCGCCGACGCCATCTGCCAGAGTCTTGCCCAGGCGGCGGGTGCAGGCAGCAAGACCTGGCGGGCCTATCTCTCCACGCAGGCGACTGGCAGCACCACAGACGTCAACGCGCGAGACCGCATCGGCCCAGGGCCCTGGCGCAACGCCAAGGGAGCTGTGATCGCCACCAGCGTCGCTGACCTGCATGGCGGCGCGGCCGGCTTGACCAAACAGACCGCGCTCAACGAGAAGGGCGAGCCGGTCAATGGTCGCGGCGATACACCGAACCAGCACGACATGCTCACAGGCTCCCAGGCCGACGGCACCGCCTTCGGCCCCGGCGAGGACCGGACCTGCGGCAACTACACCAAGAGTGGTGCGGAGGGCGCCGTCATGCTCGGCCACCATGACCGCAGCGGCCTGGACGAATCCCCACCGGCGAAGTCGTGGAACACCTCGCATGCGTCGCGGGGAGGCTGCAGCCAGGAAGCGCTGCGCGGCACGGGGGGAGCCGGCCTGTTCTACTGCTTCGCGACGAACTGAGCCGAACGATCCGCATCGGCACATGCCCTGAAACAAGACGGCCACCCAACCGGGTGGCCGTTCGTCTGCGATGATCGCAGGCGAGCGTCATCAGGCCGTCGAAAGCTTGAGCCCGATCAGCCCGGCGACAATGAGACTGACGCTGGCGATCCGGAAGAAGGTGACGGCCTCTCCCATGACGAAAATGCCGACGAGGAAAGCTCCGACCGCACCGATTCCCGTCCAGATCGCGTAGGCCGTGCCCAGCGGCAGCGACTTCATCGCCACGGCCAGCAGGCCAAAGCTGATGATCATCGTCGCGATCGTGATCACGCTGGGCCCGAGCTTCGTGAAGCCCTCGGACTGTTTCATGGTCGACGCCCACACGACTTCGAAGACGCCTGCAAAGAGCAGATAGATCCAAGCCATTGCTGATACTCCGTCTCGTGCGGCCTCAATGGCTCGGGTGAAGGGCATCGTTGAGATACATGCAGGTGAGCATGGTGAAGATGTAGGCCTGCAGGATTGCCATCAGCACCTCCAGACCGGTGAGGGCGACCGTCATGATCAGCGGCAGCACCGCTCCAAGGATGCCAACCGCACCGAGACCGGTCATGCCGACGACAAAGCCGGCAAAGACCTTGAGCGCGATATGGCCGGCCAGCATGACCGCGAACAGGCGGATCGAATGGCTGATCGGTCGCGAGATATAGGAGACGACCTCGATCAGGACGATGATCGGCGCAAGGACGATGGGAACGCCCGACGGCAGGAACAGCCGCAGGAAGCCGAAGCCATGCTTCACGAGGCCATAGATCGTCACCGTGCAGAACACGAGCATGGCAAGCGCGAAGGTCACGGAGATATGGCTCGTCACGGTGAACGCGAACGGCAACATTCCGATCAGATTGGCCAACAGGATGAAGACGAAGAGCGAAAAGACCAGCGGGAAGAAACGCATGCCATGCTCGCCTGCGATGCTTCTGAGCGTGTTCCGTACGAACTCGTAGAGAATTTCGCTGAGGGCCTGGGCACGGCCAGGGACAATCGCGCGGGTGCGGGTCGAGAGCAGCAGAAAGCCGCTGGCGCTGGCGACGATCGCGATCATGAAGGCGGATGAGTTGGTGAAGGCGATCTCCTGCCCAGCGACCTCCCCAAGGCTGAACAGCGTCTTGATTTCGAATTGCTCAATCGGGCCGGCCACGGCGAACCTCTTGCGTCATGTGGGTTGAAACGGGAACGGCCCCGCGATGCGTCGGCAGGCGCCAGGCCGTGCAGGCCAACGCTTCGACTGCGGGCGGGATACGGGACGAATCCGGACGGCGCGCATGGACGTGCCAGCGGGCGAAGCGGTTCGTCAGGTTTTGGGAAGAGGGCAGTTTCTGAGAAGAAGGCCCGGTTCGCTGATCAATCAGCAGCCTGCGGCCATGCCTGGGGCATGTCGGTTCCATTATCTCTCCCGAGACAATGGGGCCGTCCCCAGCGTTACAGATGGCACAGGTCGTCCAGTGCGGGCCGGTCTCTAGAGCGAAGTGAATTTCACGTCAACCGGACGGGCTGGCCTTCACATTGATGACGGTCAGAAAGCCGCCGCGAGCGCTAACCGGTCCGAGCGCTTCCATCGCCGAAAACACCCTGAAGCTGTTCGAATTCGGGGGTAGAGCCGGAATTTGCAGCCTGGCCCGCCAAAGCCTATCGGTTCCGGCGGCCTGATGCCGCATTTCGCGCATCCGGCTGGCACCGCCTGTGGAGACAACGCCTGAGATGGACATTTTCGATCGACTGAAGTCCGCCGCAAAGGCCGACTGGACGAGCTATGTCGACCACGCCTTCGTCCGGCAAATGGCGACTGGCACGCTGCCGCAGGCCGCCTTCCGTACCTATCTGGTGCAGGATTATCTCTTCCTGATCCAGTTCGCCCGCGCCTATGCGCTCGCAATCTACAAGGGCCGCACGCTTTCCGACATGCGGGCGGCCAAGGCCGGCCTGGCAGCCATCCTCGACGTCGAGATGGACCTCCATATCCGGCTCTGCGGCCGTTGGGGGCTGCACCCCACCGAGATCGAAGCAGCACCGGAGCATGCCGCGACGATTGCCTATACCCGGTTCGTGCTGGACTGCGGCGTCTCGGGCGACCTGCTCGACCTGCATGTCGCGCTCGCCCCTTGCGTGATCGGCTATGCCGAAATCGGGCGAAACCTTACTCCCGCGGGCCCAGAAGCACTCGGGGACCATCCCTATCGCGACTGGATCGGGGAATATGCCGGCGATGCCTATCAGGAAATCGCGATGGCAGCCCGGCGCCATCTCGACGATCTCGCCGCGCGGGCGATGACGGAACAGCGCTTTGCCGAACTCACGACCCTCTTTGCCAAGGCCTCCCGTCTCGAGGCGGATTTCTGGCAAATGGCGCTGAACGACGGCACCGCATAGCCGGGATCAGCCACCGATCCGCCCCGACCACCTGCAGCCGGCCGGCGAGCTCTGCGCGCCCGGTATGCGGCGCAGGCCGGGATCACTCTCGACATGACGGCTGAGACCGGTCGGGTATGGTAGCGTTTCGCAATGATCGGCCCGCGAAATGCCTCCGAGGACAGCCACGTGTCTCAGACCAATGATGCCTATGTACCGCCGGCCAATGGCGATTGGGAAACCATTCCACCGGCCGAAGCCGGCTTCGACGCCGCAAGGCTGCAGGCTGCCGTCGACTTCGCCAAGGCGCAGGAGAGCACCTGGCCGCGCAGCTTCTATTATCCCGACGGGCGCTATGTCGGCCTCGTCGAATGGAACGAGTCAGGCCCCTGGAGCGAGATCGTCGGCCCGGTCAGGGAGCGCGGCGGTCCGGCCGGCCTGATCCTCCGGGGCGGCCGCCTGGTTGCCGAGTGGGGCGACACGGCCCGCGCCGACATGACCTTCTCCATCGCGAAGAGCTATATCGCCGTGCTGGCGGGGCTTGCCGTCGCCGACGGACTGATTCGCGATGTCGACGAGCCGGTGGCGAAAACCGTCGACGGTCCCTGGTTCGAGGGCGCGCAGAATGCGGCCATCACCTGGCGCCATCTCCTGCAGCAATCGAGCGAATGGCAGGGGGAAATCTTCGGCAAGTCGGACCAGGTCGATCATAACCGGCAGATCGGGCCGGGCGCCGACAACAGCCGCAAGGGCGAGCGGCGCGCCCTCAAGCCACCTGGCAGCCACTACGAGTACAATGACGTGCGGGTGAACCTGCTGGCCTATTGCCTGCTGCAGCGCTTCCGCAAGCCGCTGCCCGAGGTCCTGCGCGAGCGCATCATGGACCCGATCGGGGCCTCGCAAGGCTGGGAGTGGCAGGGCTATCGCAATTCCTCGGTCGAGATCGACGGCCGGAGCATGCAGTCCGTGCCCGGCGGCGGCCATTGGGGCGGCGGCCTCTTCATCAGCGCGCGCGACCACGCCCGGCTGGGCCTGCTCGTAGGGCGCGGTGGCGCCTGGGCTGGCCGTGAGCTGCTATCGCCGGCCTGGATCGACGACATGCTGTCGCCTTCACCCACGCTCGAGAATTACGGCTATCTCTGGTGGCTCAACCGGGGCGCGGCGGCTCGGCCGAATGTTCCCGCCACGGCCGTCTTCGCGCTTGGTGCCGGCGTCAACGCAATTTGGCTCGATCCCACGCAGGATCTCGTCGCGGTGCTGCGCTGGATCGACAAATCCGCCCTCGACGGCTTCGTCGATCGCATGCTCGCAGCGGCCCGCTAGGCGGGTTTGCCGATGGCTGGTCGCCTGACCGGCCCTGTGGACAGCGGGGGGCAGCAGGTCCCGCCTGAGCCCGGCGGAGACCGCTTCAAAGCACGGGCGGCAGTGATTCGCGCCGTCCGCCCTCAAGGGATGGGCGGAGCGCCCCTGCCGCGCATCAGGCGGCATTCGGACATCGCGGCTGCCCTTGCCATTGAGGCACCAAACGCAAAAACCCGGATACCGCTCTTCAAAGCGATATCCGGGTTTTGTGAAATGGTGGGCGCGACAGGGATCGAACCTGTGACCCCTACGATGTCAACGTAGTGCTCTCCCGCTGAGCTACGCGCCCGTCATGCCGTGACGATAATCTGTCCTGGCAGTCGGAACAGGTTCGGCCTTGCGGCGTGTCCCTGTTGCGAGGTTGAGCGGGCTATAGCCGCTCATTTCGCGCCTTGCAAGACGCTTGATTGCAAAAAGCGCTCAGGCTGCGAGCAACTTCTCGACCTCGTTCACCAGCTCGCGCAGATGGAACGGCTTGGACAGCACTTTTGCGTCCTTCGGCGTCTGGGAATCGGGGTTGAGCGCAACTGCAGCGAAACCTGTGATGAACATCACCTTGATGTCGGGATCGAGCTCGGTGGCGCGCCGCGCCAACTCGATGCCGTCCATCTCCGGCATGACGATGTCGGTCAGCAGCAGTTCGAAGGGCTCTTCACGCAGGCGATTATATGCTGAAAGCCCATTATCGAACGACGCCACGTCGTAGCCCGCATTCTGCAGGGCCTTGACCAGAAAGCGGCGCATGTCGTTGTCGTCTTCAGCGAGAAGTATCTTGGTCATGGGCCTGCTTCGTCCGTCCCGTTCGGCCTATCGATAGAGGCCGCCCACCCCGGACAACCCCTTCTCTGTTTCGTCTCGCCCGATTCGGCATTCCGAGCCAACGCGCCGAAGCGTTATCGCCTGCCCGGAGCGCTTGGAACACTATCGCAGTATAACGCGCCAACATGGTAAACAAGGCGTGAACGCGATGTTCGATTCAGCGCCGAATTCAAGATCGCTTCATCCGCTCGGCAATGTGTGCTTCAGTCCTCGTGCATGACCATCTCGTCCGGTAATTTTTCTGCTGAAGCCGCCGACATCGTCGTCGAGATCGAGCGCCCCTTCAGCCTCTATCAGCCGCCGCTCCAGGTCGTGCCGGTGGTGGTCGACGTGCCGCATGCCGGCCGTCGCTACCCTCCCGGCTTCGTGGAGCGAGCACGATTGCCGCTGCGCTCGCTGCGCCGCTCCGAGGATGCCTATGTCGACCGGCTCTTCGCGCAGACGGTCGCCCTTGGTGCGCCGCTGCTTGTGGCCGAATTTCCGCGTGCCTTTCTCGATGTGAACCGCGAGCCCTATGAGCTCGACCCGCGCATGTTCGACGGCCGCCTGCCCGCCTTCGCCAATACCCGCTCGATGCGGGTCGCGGGGGGGCTCGGCACAATTCCACGCATCGTCGGAGACGCGCACGAGATTTATTTTGGCAAGATTCCGGTGGAGGAAGCACTCGCCAGGATCGACGAGCTTTATCGCCCCTACCATGCCGGGCTGCGCAGCCTGGTCCAGCGCACGCAAGGCGCCTTCGGCACCTGCATTCTGGTCGACGCCCACTCGATGCCCTCGACCGGGCTCGACCGCGACGGGCTCGCCAAGTCGGATGTGATTCTCGGTGACCGCTTCGGCACCAGCGCCGCCGGCTACATCATCGACATCGCCGAGGAAGCCTTTCGTCGGCGTGGGCTCAGCGTCACGCGCAACCGCCCCTATGCCGGTGGCTTCATCACCGAACATTACGGCGCTCCGGCCTCAGGCGTGCATGCCCTGCAGATCGAGATCAACCGGTCCCTCTACATGAACGAAGCGAACCTGGAGCCGCATACCGGTTTTGCAGAGTTGGAGCAGGCGATCGGCACCGCCATGGCGGAGTGCTTCGCGCATTGGAGCGGCTGGCTCGACGATTGGCGCGAAGCTGCGGAATAGCCTGTTTTCTCAGAGGCTTGCGATGACGGCATCGGCGCAGCGCAGAAAAAAGGGCCGCGCACTTTCGTGGCGGCCCAAGTCTAGGGAGGAAACGCCCAAGGAGGGCAAACGAAGGCTTGAGGTGATCGCCCCTTCGCAGTGCACAATATGACTGTGCAGCGCAAAAAAGCAAGCGCCTTTGTCGAAAATCTTATGAGCCATGCGCCGCACGCAATCCAAAACTGCTGATTTTCCGTCAGATTCCTTGTTTTCCGACGACGAGCGCCGCTAGAAGAACCGAGCGAGCAGGCTGGATCCTGCATTATTGCTGCGCAGCATAGCGCAGCTCCGGAGAGCAAAGATGAGTGCGGTTGATTTCGGCGCCTTCGTCGCGGAACTCGCGACCCAATCCGGCCAGGCGATCCTGCCCTTCTTCCGCGCCAAGCATGCGACCGAGGACAAGTCCTGCGGCGGCGTGTTCGATCCCGTCACCGAGGCCGACCGCGCCGGCGAGAACGTGATGCGCCACCTGATCAAGCGCAATTTCCCCGAGCATGGCGTGCTCGGAGAGGAGTTCGGCACGGAGAACGGTGAGGCCGAATATGTCTGGGTGCTCGACCCGATCGATGGCACCCGTGCCTTCATCTCCGGCATCCCGGTCTGGGGCACGCTGATCGGCCTCACCCGCGAGGGCGTTCCGGTTTACGGCATGATGCACCAACCCTTCACCGGCGAGCGCTATTCCGGCGACGGCCGACAGGCCCGCTATGAGGGTCCGGGCGGGCCACGGGTGCTGCGCACGCGCCAGAACGGCGAGCTGGCCACCGCGACGGTAATGACCACCAGCCCAAAACTGTTTCAAGGTGCCGAGCAGGAAGCCTATCTGCGCGTCGAAAGCGCGGTGCGCCTCGCCCGTTACGGCTGCGATTGCTATGCCTATTGCATGCTGGCCTCGGGCCATGTCGATCTCGTTATCGAGAGCGGGCTGAAACCCTATGACATCGTCGCTCTGATCCCGATCGTCGAAGGCGCCGGCGGAATCGTCACCTCATGGGATGGCGGCAGTGCCGCCAAGGGCGGACGCATCATCGCCGCCGCCAACAGGACCCTGCATCAGGCCGCCCTCGCCCTGCTCGCCGGCTGAGCCGGCCCCGGCGATCGCTTCGCCGGGAATGAATGCATCGAAGGCCGCCCAGAACTGCGCGCGAACGGCATCCGTTTCCATCAGGATCTCGTGGCGCGCTGTCGGCAATATCAAGGCCGAACCGGTCTTCAGCCTCGCCGCGAAGCGCTCGATCGCAGGCGTCGAGACCACCGGGTCGCGCCCGGCTGCGATCACCAGCGTCGGCACCCTGACCTCTAGGGACGCCGAGGGGGCCGCCAGCCGGTTCATCAACCGGAACGCGGTCCTGACCCAGCCGACAGTCGGATCGCCGATGCTCAGATGGCGCGCCGCATCTGAAAGCGCGGCATTCCGGGCATAGCGGACGGGGTCGTTCGTCAGCCGATTGCCCTGGAATGGCTTGGTCGCGATCGCCGTGTCACCGCCGCCAGGCACGAAGGCGCTGCCGAGGCCGAGCCAGTACAGCACGCTTGCGAGATAGCTCGCCGCCCGTGGCCGCTCGACCATGGAGAGGCCGAGCATGGGCGCGAGCGCAACCAGTCGCGAGACCGGCAATGCGTTGCGCCGGGCGGCGTCGAGGCACAGCGCCGCCCCCATCGAATGCGCCAGAACGAAATAGGGAGGCGGCAGCCGGGCCTGCATTTCCGCCATGGCAAGTGCGAGGTCGGTCTCGTAATGCCGCAGACGGCCGACATGCCCCTTGCGTTCACGCGAGACGAAGCGTTGCGAACCGCCCTGGCCGCGCCAGTCGAAGGCGAGAACGTGGAAACCGCGGCGGCGCAGCTCGGCGATCGTCTCGCTGTAGCGTTCGATGAACTCCGCGCGCCCCTGGATGATCACGACAGTACCGCGCACTCGCTTTACTGTCGGGTGCCAGCTCGCGAAGCGGAGCCTGGCCCCGTCGCGCGCCAGAGCAAGCCAGACCTTGCCATGCCCGGGAACCGGGTAGTCGGGGAGGGAAAAAAGCTCGGCCTCGGCCATCAGGCGCTCCGAATCGCGGCGACAGTCCCGGGCGGATGCCCTCGGTTATGCCCGCTCGAGGCGGCTCTTGAAAAGCTGAAATCGCTCCCCAATTCCTGGTCACGCAGGCCGATACCGGCTGCGTGAACCTGAATGGGGCCTGTGCTCAAGACGAGGCAGGCTCGACCAAACGTCGCTTCTTCTGGAGGACATCATGCGTCACTTCGATCTTTCCCCGCTTTATCGCTCGACCGTCGGCTTCGATCGTCTGTTCAACCTGCTCGACCAGGCGACCAGCGCTGAAACCGCGCCGACCTATCCGCCCTACAATATCGAGCGCACTGCCGAGAACGCCTACCGCATCTCCATCGCGGTCGCCGGCTTCTCCGACAGCGACCTTGCCATCGAAAGCAAGGAAAACACCCTGACCGTACGCGGTGAGAAGCAGGTTTCCGAAAGCGCCGAGAAGCGCGAAGTCCTGCATCAGGGCATCGCCGCACGCGCCTTCGAACGCCGCTTCCAGCTCGCCGACTATGTCCAGGTGACCGGCGCGAGCCTCGAGAACGGCCTGCTCCATATCGATCTCGTCCGCGAGATTCCCGAGGCCAAGAAGCCGCGCCAGATCGCCATCGGCGGCAAACCCGCCAAGGTGCTCGAGGCCAAGGTTTCTAAGGCCGCGTAACACGCCCAGCCCAGGGCTGGCAGACAGAGGGCGCCCCCGGTTTCCGGGGGCGCCCTTTTCACGCCTGGAATTGGCGATCGTCTCTCAGTCGAGAGGCGCGACCGGAACGGCAGGCGTCGCCGGGCGCGGTGCGGAGGGCGCCGGATCCTCGATCTGGACCGGTGGCAGCTCGACCGGCGAAGCCTTGATCTCCGGCGATTCAGCCTTCGCAAGCGGCGGCTTGTGCTCGGGAGTCTCCGTTCCGCGAACATCGTCGGGGTTCACCAGCTTCGGCTTCTCCTCGCCGGATGGCGCGGTCGGGCCCGGCGTCGGAGCGACGGGTGTTGCCGGCGCGGATGGAGCCTCGGTTGCTGGCGCACGAGCCTGGGCAGGAGCCTGCTCGACAGGTTTTGCCTGTTCGGCTGGCGGTGTCGGCGCCGCCGGAGACGGGGGCATGACCGTTGCAGGCGCGCTTGCCTCGGCGGGAGGAGCTGGCGCCTTCTCCCGTTCGGGAGCCGGCATCGGTGCGGCCGGGGACGCCGGAACGACTTGGGCAGGCGCGTTCGCCTCCGCCGGAGCCTTGAGCGAATCGGGGCGCTCCGGCGGGAGCGGCAGCAACCGCGGTTGAGCCGGGGCATGCTCACGCGGATCGACGCGCGCGACATCCGGGGGGGGTCCCCTCATTCGTTCAGGAGTCTGCAGGTTCACCCGCCGGACGAGATCGCCGCTGAAACGATCGAAGATCAGCCGTACGCGCCGGCCATTCGCCATGCGCCCATCGACCACAAAATCGGACTCGGTGCGCGTGGTGCGGTCGACCTGGGCGAGCCTGTGCTCGCGGATGGCGATCTCGGCGATGCTCCGTGAAGACAACGGCGCAGGCGGCGGCGGTGCATAACGATAGCCGTAGCCATAGCCATAAGCGCGACGCGGCACATATTCGTAGCCATAGTCGTAATAATACTGCGCGGCGGCTCCACCGGCCGAGCCCGCCAGCGCGCCGGCAACAGCCAGGCCGATCAGCGCGGCGCGCGAGCGCGCGGTCGAAACAGAAGCCATATCTCCATCCTTGTTAACGAACCGAACGGGGACTTCAGTCTTCCTTAGGGATTACGGCACCCATGCGGCGTCAATCAGGGGATATTTCAGCGAGACGGCGCGTTCAGCAGCGATATCAGCTGTTCGACATCCTCGGAGCGCGTCGCAAAGGACATCACGAACCGACCGACAATATCGCCCGATGCAAGCGCTGCATCGTCGGGAAGCGCGGTGTCGGACCAGGCGTGATAGCCGACCCCGGCCGCCTTCAGCCGCTCCTGCGTTGCAGCATCGAGGACGAGAAACGCCGTATTGGCCTCGCAGGGCCAGGCCAACCGCACCGAGCCGCCTCTCGCAACCGCCTCGGACAGCCGGGACGCCATCGCGTTGGCGTGGCGCGCCAGCGCCAGCCAATGGCCGCCGGCCAGGAGGCCCTCGAATTGTGCGCCGATCAGCCGGCCCTTGGAAAGCGTATGACCGGCCCGCTTGCGCCGCCATTTCATTTCAGCGGCCAAGGCCTGATCGAAGAAGACCACGGCCTCGGCCGCCCAGGCGCCATTCTTGGTGCCGCCAAAGGACAGGACGTCGACGCCTGCCTTCCAGGTGATCTCGGCTGGAGAGCAGCCCAGCGTGACCAGCGCATTGGCAAAGCGGGCGCCATCCATATGCAGCTTCAGGCCGCGGGGCTCGGCCGCCTGCTTCAGGGCCCGCACCTCGTCGGGACGATAGACCAACCCGCATTCGGTTGCCTGCGTGATCGAGACCGCCTGCGGCTGCACCTGATGCAGCGCCCCCTCGCGCATCCGCGCCAAGACCTTGGTCACGGACTCAGGCGTGATCTTGTTGCCGGTACCGGGCAGGCCGATGAGCTTGGCGCCGTCGCCGAAGAATTCCGGCGCGCCGCACTCGTCATCGGCGACGTGGCTTTCCTGATGGGTCAGGACCGCGCCCCAGGGGCGCGTCAGGCAGGCCAGCGCCAGCGCGTTCGCAGCCGTGCCGCTGGTCACCAGGAAAACCGAGACCTCGTGCTCGAACAGCTCGGCAAAGAGCCGTTCGACGCGCTGGGTCCAGATATCGGTGCCATAGGCGGCCGCTGCGCCGTCATTGGCGGCCGCGATCGCGGCCATCACCGGGGCGCTCGCACCCGCCGTATTGTCGCTGATGAAGTTCATGAACGAGCGTTAGCGAGGCGGGCGCGCCCTGCCAAGCGCAAGGCCGGAATGACGCCTTGCACGGCGCGACTGAGCCCGGACCGGCCGCCGCCGGTATAAGCCCTTCGGACAAGAAGCGTGCGACCCAACTGTGCCTTTCATCCCGGAAATGTCGCCATCGAAACGCATATCGCAACAATATTTCCAATCCGCCCAAAATTCACGCTTGTGCCGACATTAGAATTCTGGCAAATTCGTCTCAATAGGACAGTGTTACTGTCCCATTTTTCACCGCGCTGACATGAGGCCGCGAGCCTGATGTCGGACGATCGCAACGGAGCGGAGCAATGACGAGGGGCCCGGCCACGACCGCCACAGCCAACCGTAAACGCGCCGCCCGTAAAACGGCGGCGTAAACAGGCGCGACAGGGCTCTGGGAAGCCCGAGGCGCCTGCGGAGGACGCGGGCGCGGGATTAAAACAGCGCAAGCCCCCCTCTGACAGACGAACCTGGCCGGACTGGCTCCATCCTTGCTGCCTTGAAGGCTAGCAGGGGCCGGTGCGGACGGCGATGTAGACTGATGCGGGTCTCTCGGCGGAAGCGCGAGGGGTATGGCAAGCGGGGTTTGACGATGAGCGGAACCAGCAAGTCGGGTGTCTTCAGCAGCAAAGCTGTGACGACCATGACGGCCACCGAGCCGGTCCTGACGGTGCGCGATCCGGCCATGCCCGAGCGCCAGGGCCTCTACGATCCGTCCTTCGAGAAGGATTCCTGCGGCGTCGGCTTCATCGCCGACATGAAGAACCGCAAGACCCATGCGATCGTCGAGCAGGGCCTGCAGATCCTGCACAATATCGACCATCGCGGCGCTGTCGGCGCCGACCCCAAGCTAGGCGATGGTTGCGGTATCCTCACCCAGATTCCGCATCGCTTCTTCCAAGAGGAATGCGCGAAGCTCGGCATCGCCCTGCCCGAGCCCGGCCACTACGCCATCGGCCAGTTCTTCATGCCGCAGGATGCCGGCGACCGCGCCGTCTGCGAGGAGATCGTCGCACAGACGGTCGAGGAGGAAGGCCTGGTCTTCCTCGGCTGGCGCGACGTACCGGTCGATAACAGCGACCTCGGCGAAGCGGTGAAGGAAACCGAGCCGACCCATCGCCAGCTTTTCGTTGGCCGTCCGGTCGAGATCACCGACGAGGATGATTTCGAGCGCAAGGTCTATGTCCTGCGCAAGTCTGTTTCGAATAAGGTCTACAAGCGCCAGGACCGCGCCACCGCGACCTATTACCCGGTCTCGATGTCGGCCCGCACCATCGTCTACAAGGGCATGGTGCTCGTCACGCAGCTCGGCTCCTATTTCAAGGACCTGACCGATCCGCGCTTCGAGAGCGCGATTGCGCTCGTCCACCAGCGCTTCGCCACCAACACGTTCCCGTCCTGGCGCCTTGCCCACCCCTACCGGATGGTGGCGCATAATGGCGAGATCAACACGCTGCGCGGCAACGTCAACTGGATGGCTGCTCGTCAGGCCTCGGTCGATTCCGAGCTGTTTGGCGCGGATATCTCGAAGCTCTGGCCGATTTCCTACGAGGGCCAGTCCGACACCGCCTGCTTCGACAACGCCCTCGAATTCCTGGTCCAGGGCGGCTATTCGCTCGCCCATGCCATGATGATGCTCGTGCCCGAGGCCTGGGCCGGCAACCCGCTCATGGATGAAGAGCGCCGCGCCTTCTACGAATATCACGCCGCCTTGATGGAGCCCTGGGACGGCCCTGCCGCCATCGCCTTCACCGACGGCAAGCAGATCGGCGCGACGCTTGACCGCAACGGCCTGCGGCCCGCGCGCTATCTCGTCACCGATGACGGTCTCGTCGTGCTCGCTTCGGAATATGGCGTGCTGCCGATCCCGGAAGAGAAGATCGTCCAGAAGTGGCGTCTCCAGCCCGGCAAGATGCTGCTCATCGATCTCGATCAAGGCCGCATCATCGGCGATGACGAGATCAAGACCTCGCTCTGCCTCGCCAATCCCTACAAGGACTGGCTGAAGCGGACCCAGATCGTGCTGGAGGAGCTGCCGCCGGTCGAGGCGCGCGCCTCGCGCACCGATGTCGCCCTGCTCGATCGTCAGCAGGCCTTCGGGTACACCCAGGAAGACACCAAGATCCTGATGGCGCCCATGGCCGTGACCGGCCAGGAGGCCGTCGGCTCGATGGGCACCGACACGCCGATCTCGGCGCTCTCCTCGAAGTCGAAGCTGCTCTACACCTATTTCAAGCAGAACTTCGCACAGGTCACGAACCCGCCGATCGACCCGATCCGCGAAGAGCTGGTGATGAGCCTGCTCTCCTTCATCGGGCCGCGGCCGAACATCCTCGACCTGGAGGGCACCTCGCGCCGCAAGCGCCTTGAAGTGCGCCAGCCGATCCTGACCAATGACGATCTCGAGAAGATCCGTTGCATCGGTCACTACGAGGACCGCTTCGACACCAAGACGATCGACATCACCTATCCCGCGCGCGAAGGCGCAGCCGGCATGGAAGGCGCTATCGCACGGCTCTGCGAACGGGCCGAGGCGGCCGTGCATGGCGGCTACAACATCATCATCCTCTCCGACCGGCAGGTGGGGCCGGACCGCATTCCGATCCCGGCTCTGCTGGCGACGGCCGCTGTCCATCACCACCTGATCCGCAAGGGCCTGCGCACCTCGGTCGGTCTCGTTGTGGAATCCGGCGAGCCGCGCGAAATTCATCACTTCGCCTGTCTTGCCGGCTTCGGCGCCGAGGCGATCAACCCCTATCTCGCCTTCGAAACGCTCGAGGCGCTCTACGAGGCCGGCGAGTTCCCGCCGGAGGTCGACCGCTACGAGGTCGTCAAGCGCTTCATCAAGTCTGTCGGCAAGGGCCTGCTCAAGGTCATGTCCAAGATGGGCATCTCGACCTATCAGTCCTATTGCGGCGCGCAGATCTTCGACGCGATCGGCCTGAAGACCGAGACGATCAACAAGTACTTTGCCGGCACCGTGTCCTCGATCGAGGGCGTCGGCCTGCCGGAGCTCGCGGAAGAAACCGTGCGCCGGCATCGCGATGCTTTCGGCGACTCGCCGGTCTATCGCGATGCGCTCGATATCGGCGGCGAATACGCCTTCCGTATCCGCGGCGAGGACCATGCCTGGACGCCGGAGAACATCTCGCTGCTCCAGCATGCCGTCCGCGGCAATGCGCAGGACAAGTACAAGGCCTATGCCGAGCTGGTGAACGACCAGAGCCAGCGTTTCTCGACGATCCGTGGGCTGTTTCAGATCAAGGATGCCGACGCGCTCGGCACCAAGCCGATCCCGCTCGATCAGGTCGAGTCGGCGGCCTCGATCGTGCGCCGTTTCTCGACCGGCGCCATGTCCTTCGGTTCGATCAGCCATGAGGCGCATTCGACGCTCGCCATCGCCATGAACACGATCGGCGGCAAGTCGAACACCGGCGAAGGCGGCGAGGAGCCAGAGCGCTTCGTCAAGCTGCCCGACGGCCGCTCGATGCGCTCGGCGATCAAGCAGGTCGCCTCCGGCCGCTTCGGCGTCACGGTCGAATACCTCGCCAATTCCGACATGATGCAGATCAAGATCTCGCAGGGCGCCAAGCCCGGCGAGGGCGGCCAGCTGCCCGGCCACAAGGTCGACGCGCGCATCGCCAAGGTCCGGCATTCGACCCCGGGCGTCGGCCTGATCTCGCCGCCGCCGCATCACGACATCTACTCGATCGAGGATCTGGCCCAGCTGATCTTCGACCTGAAGAACGTCAACCCGGCGGCCGATGTCTCGGTCAAGCTCGTCTCGGAGCTCGGCGTCGGCACGGTTGCGGCCGGCGTCGCCAAGGCACGCGCCGACCACATCACCATATCGGGCTATGAGGGCGGCACCGGCGCATCGCCGCTGACCTCGATCAAGCATGCCGGATCACCCTGGGAGATCGGCCTCGCCGAGACCCATCAGGTCCTGGTGCTGAACAAGCTGCGCGGGCGTATCGCGCTGCAAGTCGATGGCGGCCTTCGCACCGGCCGCGACATCATCATCGGTGCCCTGCTCGGCGCCGACGAGTTCGGCTTTGCCACCGCTCCGCTGATTGCGGCCGGCTGCATCATGATGCGCAAGTGCCACCTCAACACCTGCCCGGTCGGCGTCGCGACCCAGGATCCGGTGCTGCGCAAGCGCTTCAAGGGCGCGCCCGAGCACGTCATCAACTTCTTCTTCTTCCTCGCCGAGGACGTGCGCGAGATCATGGCGAGCCTCGGCGTCGCCAGGTTTGACGATCTCGTCGGCCGCTCCGACTGGCTCGACAAGAAGCAGGCGATCGACCACTGGAAGGCAAAGGGACTCGACTTCACCCGGATTTTCCACAAGCCGGAGGTGAAGGGCGAAGTCGCCATCCGCCATGTCGAGCGCCAGAAGCACCCGATCGACACCGTGCTCGACCGGACGCTGCTCGCCGAGGCTGCATCCGCCCTCGACAAGGGCGAGGCTGTGGTCATCACGAGCCCGATCCGCAACGTCGACCGCTCGACCGGTGCGATGCTCTCGGGCGAAGTCGCCAAGCGCTACGGCTATGCCGGCCTGCCGGCGGACACGATCACGGTGAAGCTCACCGGCACGGCCGGCCAGAGCTTTGGCGCCTGGGTCGCCAATGGCGTCACACTCGATCTCACGGGCCAGGCCAATGACTATGTCGGCAAGGGTCTCTCAGGCGGGAAGCTGATCATCCGGCCGTCGCCGGATGCGCAAACCATCGCCGAGAATTCGATCATCGTCGGCAACACCGTGCTCTACGGCGCAATCTCGGGCGAATGCTACTTCCGCGGCGTCGCCGGCGAGCGCTTCGCCGTGCGCAATTCCGGCGCGATCGCCGTGGTCGAGGGCACCGGCGATCATGGCTGCGAATACATGACCGGCGGCGTCGTCGTCGTGCTCGGCCAGACCGGCCGCAACTTCGCGGCCGGCATGTCCGGCGGTGTCGCCTATGTGCTCGACGAGGACAAGAGCTTCGCCAAGCGCTGCAACCTCTCCATGGTCGATCTCGAGCCGGTCACCGAGGAGGAGGAGCTGATGCAGCGCATCCACCACCATGGCGGCGACCTCGAGTTCAAGGGCCGGATCGACGTGATGGCCAACATGTCCGGATACGACGCCGAGCGCCTGCACCAGCTCGTCGCCGATCATCACCGCTACACGGGCTCGCAGCGGGCCAAGGACATTCTCGAGAACTGGACGGAATACCTGCCCAAATTCGTCAAGGTCATGCCGGTCGAATACCGGCGTGCCCTCCTCGAAATCGAGCGGGCGCAAGCCGGCATGTCGGTCGCGGCCGAGTAACCCAATCAGGCGGATGTGAGACGATGGGCAAGGTAACCGGCTTCCTCGAGATCGACCGTCGCGACCGGAAGTACCTTCCGGCTTCGGACCGGATCAGGAACTACAAGGAATTCGTCATTCCGCTCGGCGCGGAGGCAACCCGCGACCAGGCGGCGCGCTGCATGAATTGCGGCATCCCGTATTGTCACAACGGCTGTCCGGTCAACAACCAGATCCCGGACTGGAACGACCTCGTCTACAACGACAAGTGGCGCGAGGCGCTGGACAACCTGCACTCGACCAACAACTTCCCGGAGTTCACCGGCCGCGTCTGCCCTGCCCCCTGCGAGGCGTCCTGCACGCTGAATCTCGAGGACACGCCGGTCACCATCAAATCGATCGAATGTGCGATCGTCGACAAGGGCTGGCAGGAGGGCTGGATCATCCCCCAACTGCCGCGTGCCAAGACCGGCAGGAAGATCGCCATCATCGGCTCCGGTCCGGCGGGCCTCGCTGCGGCCCAGCAGCTCGCCCGTGTCGGCCACGAGGTGCATCTCTATGAGCGCCAGGCGCGCGCCGGCGGCCTGCTGCGCTACGGCATTCCGGACTTCAAGATGGAGAAGTCCCATGTCGAGCGCCGTGTCCGCCAGATGGAGGCCGAAGGCGTCGTCTTCCACTACAATGCCAATGTCGGCGTCGATATCGACCCGGCCGAGTTGCTGGCGCGCTATGACGCCGTCGGCCTGACCGGTGGCGCCGAGAAGCCGCGTGATCTGCCGATCGAGGGTCGCGAGCTCGCTGGCATCCAGTTCGCCATGGATTTTCTGCCGCAGCAGAACCGTCGCGTCGGCGGCGAGGCAGCCAACGGCAATGGTGCCGAGATCCTGGCGACGGGCAAGCATGTCGTGGTCATCGGCGGCGGCGATACCGGGTCTGACTGCATCGGCACCTCGGTGCGCCAGGGTGCGCTCTCGGTGACTCAGATCGAGATCATGCCGCAGCCGCCGGAGAAGGAAAACAAGGCGCTGACCTGGCCGAACTGGCCGCTCAAGCTCCGAACCTCCTCCAGTCACGAGGAGGGGGCCGAGCGCGACTTCGCCATCACCACGCTGAAGTTCACCGGCGAGAATGGCCAGGTCCGCCGGCTGAACTGCGCCCGCGTCGACAATGCGCTGAAGCCGATCCCGGGCACCGAGTTCGACCTCAGGGCCGATCTCGTCCTGCTCGCCATGGGCTTCGTCTCGCCGGTCCGTGAAGGCTTGATCGAGAAGCTCGGCGTCACGCTCGACAAGCGCGGCAATGTCGAGGCGAACACGCTCGCCTACAAGACTTCGGTCGAGAAGGTGTTTGTCGCCGGCGACATGCGCCGCGGCCAGTCGCTGGTCGTCTGGGCGATCCGCGAAGGTCGCCAGATGGCCCATTCCATCGACAAGCACCTGATGGGCGAGACCATCCTGCCGCGATAGGGAGATCCCTTCTCCCGCTCGGGGAGGACATGTCGCAGCCGGCGGCGCATGAGGGGAGCAGGTGGCCCGAGTTGCCCCTTGCCCGTCTCGGCGCTGCGGGGCTCCCCTTCTCCCGAAGGGAAGCGGGATATTCGTGTCGGTTCCGGTCAGTTCCGGCGCGGCCAGCGGTAATCGTCGATGCGACCCGGCTTCGGTTCGCTCGCGACCCCCTCGCCGAACACGCGGTCGAGTTGGGTGGCGAGGTCGCCCCGTCCTCTCGCCTCCTGGATCGAGGCGAGCAGCGCCCGGTCCCCATTGGACGACACCCCTGTTAGCGGCATGATCGGACCTGCGAGCGGCTTTGCCTGCAGCAAGGGGCCAAGGCCGCCGAGGTCGGGCAATCCCTGGACCATACGGTCGATCAGGCGTTCGATGCCGCCGGCCTGCAGTTCCGGATTGCTTGGAGCCCCGGTCTCGGGCGCGACCGGAAGCGCGATCACGCCTTGTTCCGGACGCCCCTCGATCAGACGGCGGATCACCACATCGATGAAGTGAGCGGCCTTGCGTGCCCCCGCCTTGGTGAAATGAATGCCATCGGCGGTGCGCAATCGCGTCGTCTGCCCGGATACATCGGGCCCCATCGCCCTATAGCGGTTCTCGGCATCGACATAACCGCCCCAGAGATCGATGTACTGGCCGCCGGCCCGCTCGACACGCTGCCGATAGACGTCGTTGAGAATGACATAGTCGGCGGTAAGGCGTGAATTCTGGACGGGCGGGAGACCGACCCAGAGCAAGGGAATGCGTTTCGCCGCAAAAGCCCCGGCGATGCCGTCGACCCGATCCCGATAGAGTTCCAGCCAACGCTCGCTCAGCGGCTCATGAAGGGTCTCGCCTTCACGGATCGCTTGCCGATCATTGAGCCCGAGCAGCATCACGGCGACGGTGATCTTCTGGTCGCTCGCCAGCAGATCGGTGACCGCCTTGGGCCAATCGTAGAAATCGGCGCGGACAAGACCGGATTCGAGTTTCGTCTTGCGCATCACCGCGACGTCGGGACGATCATTCAAGGCCTCGACGAGCCCGCCGACCACGAGATCGCCAAGCGAATCCCCCAGCACGACGATATGGTGGCTGACATCGACCTTGGGGATGACCGGATCGTCGCGTACGACCACCGGCGACGTCCTGCGTGCCTGGGCTGGCGCCACGCGCTGGCGCTGTGGCGCGGGCTGGGGCTGCGGCTGAAGTCGGCTGAAGGGAAAAACGAACCCGCGGCCACGCTGCAGCGTGGGATCACGCGTCAGCATCGTGTCGTTCTCGGCAAAGGAGGACGGCCCGCCGGTCAGCAGCAGGAGCAGGGCAGCCCCCAGAACCATCAGAAGTGAACGCAAACGCATGGCGCTCTCGGTCCTACGCCGGCCGACGGAGTTCGCCGGCATCATACCGCGGTCGGAGGCTGGAGTCAGCGCGCCCCACGCATGCGCGCGAGAAGCGCCGGCGTCGGGTAGCCATCGGCGATCTGGCCAGCGCTCAGCTGGTATTGGCGCACCGCCTCGCGTGTGCCGGTGCCGATGCGCCCGTCGGCATCATGATCATAGAAGCCAAGCACCTTCAGCCGCCGCTGCAGATCCTTGGTTCCTGCCATGTCCAGCCGCGGCGCCGAGACCGGCCATTCAGCCTGGATTGCCGGACGCCCTGCGATCCGGTCGCCGAGATGGCCGACCGCAAGCGCATAGGCGTCAGAGGAGTTGTATTTCTTGATGACGTCGAAATTCGCGGTCAGCAGCATGACGGGGCCGCGATAGCCGGCAGGAAAGAACAGCCGCGCCTCACCCGAGGATGGCAGCGCCCGCCCATCGGCCCGCCGCACCCCTGCCGCGTTGAAGGCAGAGAAACTTGCCTTGTTGATGCGGTGATCGAAATTCTCCGGGAGCCTCACTTCCATGCCCCAAGGCAGGCCCGGCACCCAGCCGTAGCCCTTGAGGTAGTTGGCGGTCGAGGCCAGTGCGTCGCTGGTCGAAGCCCAGATATCGGCATGCCCGTCTCCGGTGAAGTCGACGGCGTATTTCATGTAGCTCGACGGCATGAACTGGGTGTGCCCCATCGCTCCCGCCCAGGAGCCGCGCAGCTCGCTGCGCTCGACATAGCCCTTTTCGATCAGCTCGAGCGCCGTCAGCAGTTCATCGCGGAAGAAGTCGCCGCGATAGCGGATATGGGCGAGCGTCGCGAGCGAGCGGATCGTGTCCTTGTCGCCCTTGAACGAACCGTAATTGGTTTCCATGCCCCAGACGCCGAGCACGACCTCCTTGGGCACGCCATAGCGGGCTTCGACCTGGGCGAGCGTATTTGCATTGTCGGCCGCAGCGTCACGCCCGCGTGCGACGCGCGTGCCACCGACAGCGTTGTTGAGATAGGTCCAGATCGGCGCCGAAAACTCCGATTGCTTCTTCGTCAGCGCGACGATCGAGGCATCCGGCGTCACCCCGCGAAAGGCCAGATCGAAGGTCTTGCGCGAGATGCCGCGCGCCTGCGCCTGCGGCCAGAGCCGCTGCAGGAAGGCATCGAAGGACGCCTGGCCCTGCCCGGCGGTCGCAGCATTCGTGCTGTGCGAGCGCGCCGAGGCGTTGATCGAGCCTGTCGTCTGAGCCAGCGCCGGGACGAGGCTGGCTGTGGCCACGGCGAGGACGAGGGACAGGCGGCGCATGGGCAAAAACCTTGCTAGGACAGGCTGGGGGTAAACGACTTCAGCAACAGCGCCCGAACAAGATTAACCATGGGTTAACGTAGCGCAATCACCGCGCGTTTCGGGTCCGCAGAACCTCTTCCCAGGCCAGGGCTTGCGTCACGATCTGCGTCAGATCGTCATGTTCCGGCTGCCACCCGAGTTCGGCGCGGATGCGGTCGGCCTTGGCAACCAGGGACGCCGGATCGCCGGCCCGGCGCGGCGAGAGCTTGACCGGGAAATCCGTCCCCGACACCTGCTTCACCACCTCGACCACCTCCTTCACCGAATAGCCACGACCATAGCCGCAGTTCAGTGTCAGGCTGGCGCCATCATCGCGCAAATGATCGAGCGCCGCCAGATGCGCCCGCGCCAGATCGGTGACGTGGATATAGTCGCGCACGCAGGTGCCATCCGGCGTCGGATAGTCCGTGCCGAAGATCTCGAGCCCGGCGCGCTGGCCGAGCGCCGCCTGGCTCGCGACCTTGATCAGATGGGTGGCGTTCGCCGCGGACTGCCCGGAACGGCCGCGCGGATCGGCCCCGGCCACGTTGAAATAGCGCAGTGCCACATAGGTCAGGCCGTGGGCACGCGCGACATCGCCGAGCATCCACTCGCTCATCAGCTTCGAGCGGCCATAGGGGTTGATCGGCGCAAGTCCGATCTCCTCGGGCACGGGGCTGACGGCCGGCTCACCATAGACTGCTGCCGTCGAGGAGAAGATCACGTGCTTGACGCCACCGCGCACCGCGCTCTCGAGCAGGGCGCGCGTCTTCACGGTGTTATTGAGATAGTAACCAAGCGGATCGGAAACCGAATCGGGCACCACGATCTTGGCTGCGAAATGCGCAATCTCGGTGATGCCATGCTCGGCGATGACGCGCTCGACCAGAGCCTGATCGCCCATATCGCCTTGTACGAATGTCGCTTCCGGGGGCACGGCCCACCAGAAGCCGGTCGAGAGATCGTCGAGCACGACGACCTTTTCGCCGCGATCGAGCAGCTCCAGCACCATATGGCTGCCGATATAGCCGGCGCCGCCCGAGACCAGAATCGTCATGTATCGTCTCCGATTGTCATCGCTCTGGCATAGGCCTTAAGCAAAAAGGATTGACGACGCATCAAGCGACGATTGGTATCAGGAACAGGCTGGCCCGCCTTTCGCCAGAATTGCGCGACAGCCTTGGCAACAGCTGGCATTGATCGGGGCACGCCGGCTTCCTACGCTTTGCCCTTCCGACGCAGGCGCACCACGCTCGGTGCGCGAAATGGGTTTTTCATGACGAAACGCATCCGCAAGGCCGTCCTTCCCGTCGCGGGCCTTGGTACCCGCTTCCTTCCCGCCACCAAGGCGGTCCCCAAGGAAATGCTGACCATCGTCGACCGTCCGGTCGTCCAGCATGTCGTCGACGAGGCCAGGGCAGCCGGCATCGAGCATTTCGTCTTCGTCACCGGCCGCAACAAGGGCGTGATCGAAGACCATTTTGATATCGCCTATGAGCTCGATGACACATTGGCCAAGCGCGGCAAGATGAAGGAACTGGAGGCGCTCAGGGCGGATCTGCCGCCGGCGGGCGCCGCGAGCTTCCTCCGTCAGCAGGCTCCGCTTGGCCTTGGCCACGCCGTCTGGTGCGCACGCGATGTCATCGGTGACGAGCCCTTCGCCTTGCTGCTGCCGGATATGCTCCATCACAGCCTCGGCAAGGGCTGCCTCGCCGAGATGATCGACGCCTTCGAGAAGCACGGCGGCAACCACATCGGCGTGGCGCCGGTGCCGGACGACCAGACCCATCAATACGGGATCGTCGGCGTCGAGGACGTGAAGGCCAAGGTCTCGAAGATCACGAAGATGGTCGAGAAGCCGGCAAAGGGAACGGCCCCCTCGAATCTGCACATCACCGGCCGCTACATCCTGCAGCCGACGATCTTCAATCTGCTGGCGAACCAGGAAACAGGCGCCGGCGGCGAAATCCAGCTCACCGATTCGATGATCGCACTATCCCGGCAGGAGCCCTTCTACGCCGTGCGCTTCGATGGGGATATATACGACACCGGTTCGAAACTCGGCTTCCTGACCGCCAACATCGCCTATGCGCTCCAGCGCGGCGACCTTGGCCCGCAACTGCGCGCGGAAATCGAGCGGCTGCTCGAGGCGTAACCGTCGCACCGTCGTTCCCGGGCCAGGCCCGATGCGGGCCCGGGAACCCGAGGTGATGAGGGGGCCGGCGCGGCGCCGGCCATCATGCCAAGCCTGGCTTAGAACTGCAGCCGCAGGCCGACCTGCGCGACATTGGCCGTGTAATCCGAGTTCGGCGCAGTCGAGTTCAGGCGTTCGTGGGTGAAGCTCGCCCGCACGGCGAAGGTCCGCGTCAGCTTGTATTCGAGCCGGGCGCCGATCGCCGTATAATCTTCACGCAGCCCCTGCCCCTCATAGGCGGTGCGGCCGAAGGTGGTGAAGCCGGTCACAGTCAGATTGCGGCGCAAGGCATGAGCCACCTCGAGGGTGGCTCGTCGCGCCCAGGTGCCGCTGCTGCCCGAGATCGTCGTATCGCCAAGCTCGGAGGTGCCGCGCAGCGTCACCGTCGTCAAAGGGGTCGG
Organism: Allobosea sp. 05T433; assembly: GCF_056396065.1. Lineage (NCBI taxonomy): Bacteria > Pseudomonadati > Pseudomonadota > Alphaproteobacteria > Hyphomicrobiales > Alloboseaceae > Allobosea > Allobosea sp. 05T433. The sequence continues at coordinate 42,198 of NZ_JBFTKS010000008.1, forward strand.
CGTCCACAGGATCGCGGCATCGCCAACCATGCCGCGCAGGTTCCTCAGCCGGGGATCCTCATAGGCCCGGTCCTGATAGCCCACGGACACTTCGCCCGTGACCAGCCGGCTGATTTCGAAAGTGGAGCCGACACTGACGGTGTACCCGTTCGAAGAGCGCTCAAACCCATTGGAATCCACCCGCTGGTCATACTGGCGCGTGTCAATATCGCCCTGGATGAAAGGCCTGAGGCCCGGCGTCAGCTCATAGCCGGCTCGTAGCCGCAAGCCATAGTCCGTCTGGTTGCGGTCGGCCTGGCTCAGGGTTGCGCCGCTGATCAGCTTCGCGTTCTCGAAGTCCTGGCGGTCGACTGAACCCCGTAGCGTCAGCTGCAGACGGTTGATGTCATGCGTGACACCGGCCGAGCCGCCATAGAAATAGGTCAGCGGCCGGCCGACGACCGGCGCATTGAGGTCCGGCGAACCGGGACGCTGCGTATCGAGCCTGAGGCGGCTTTCCAGCAGGATGCGGGTATCGCGGGTGGCATCGAGCCGAAGATCAAGCGCCCCCTCGCCATCCGGGCGCGAGGCTTCGCCATCGCGAAAATACTCGGAATAGGCGCCGCGCAGCCTGCCCCTCAACTGATGCACGTTCCAGTCCGACTGGATGCCAAGCTCGCCCTCGTAACGAGCGAAGCCTGAGCCCTTGTTCGGGCCGGAGACGCGCTGCGGATTGCTGTCATAGCCAACGGAATTCGTCGTCGCCGGGGTCAGAATGACATTGCCAAGCCTGAGCCCCAGCGGCGCGTAGGGGTCTTCCTCGACGATCGAACGCCGCCGCAGCGGCGGCGGCGCCGCCGGGCCTGGTTGCGGCAATGTCGAAACGGCCGGTTGGGGCGCGCGGAACTGGCGCTGCGTGACGCCGCGAAGGCCGGGCGCCAGGACCTGGCGGCTGGCGCGCGGCGGCGCGCGGTTGGAAATCGTCGAAGGCTGGTTCTGGATCAAGGCAGCCGGATCGCGCACCGCCTCGGGAATCGGCGAGGTCGCGTTCTGCTGTGCCTGATCCGGCGTCGCCTGGGCCTGGGCGACATAGGCGGGTACGGTGCTGCGCAGGCTCGGGGCCCGCGCCTGCTGCGCCCATGCCGTATCGATCGCCGGCCATGCCGCCGCAAGGCCTGCTGCTGCAGCGCCTGTCAAAAGCACGGTCGTGACGCGACGGGACACGAGGAGAGCGAACTCCGGAACAAGCCAAGGCGCGCCCGGATGGCGCGCATGGTTAACGGAGTTAGAACGAAGAGGGTTAACGTGCCGTCAATGCACCCTGCTGCGAGGCTTGGCAGCCCTGCTGCGAGGCTTGGCAGTCCTGCTGCAAGGCTTGACGGTGGAAGTCCCCGCCCGGACTGTGCTAGACGCCCCAGCCATGACAGCCGATATCCGCGCCTCGGCGCTCCGCACCATCGCGACCGAGCGCACCGGGCTCGATACGCTTCACACCGCGCTCGCCAACGGCCTGGGCGAACCCTTTGCAGCCGCTGTGGAGTTGATCCGCGCTGCCGCCGGCCGTGTCGTCGTCACCGGCATGGGCAAATCGGGCCATGTCGGGCGTAAGCTCGCAGCGACCTTGGCTTCGACCGGGACCCCTGCCCTCTTCGTGCATCCGGCCGAAGCGAGCCATGGCGATCTCGGCATGGTCCAGCCGGAGGATGTCGTCATCGCCCTCTCCTGGTCCGGAGAGGCGGCGGAGCTGTCCGCCATCGTCGCCTATACCCGCCGTTTCCGCGTCGGCCTGATCGCGCTGACCGCCAATGCCGAGAGCGCGCTTGGCCGCGAGGCCGACATTGCCCTCGTGATCCCGAAGGCGGAAGAGGCCTGCCCGAACGGGCTCGCCCCCACGACCTCGACGACCATGCAGATCGCGCTCGGCGACGCGCTCGCGATTGCCCTGCTCGAGGCCCGTGGCTTTTCGCGCCAGGATTTCTTCGTCTACCACCCCGGCGGCAAGCTCGGCGCGCAGCTCAAGACGGTCGAGAGCATCATGCATCGTGGCGAGGGCCTGCCCCGCGTCGGCCTCGACACTGCGCTGCCGGATGTGATCGCGATGATCTCGGCCAAGGGTTTTGGCTGCGCAATTGTCACCGATCTCGACGGGCGCCTCGCCGGCATCGTCACCGATGGCGACCTGCGCCGCAAGCTCGGCTCCGGCGGGCCGAGCGCTTTGCGCGCCCGCGATGTGATGACCCCATCCCCGCGCCGCATCGCCCCCGATGCGCTGGCCGTCGAGGCACTCGAGATGGTCAACCGGTTGCGCATCACGGCATTGGTCGTCGCGGACGCTGAGGAACGTCCGGTCGGCCTCGTGCATGTGCATGACCTGCTGACGCTCGGCGTCGCCTGAACCGTCAGGCCAATCGCTCGCGCAATGCCTTCGCCGCGTGCCGGGTGAAGGCCCGGACCCGGGCGGCATGACGCAGATCGGGATGGGTCAAAACCCAGATCTCGGATGCAAGCTCAGGAACCGGCTCGCTCAGGCGAGCCAGTCCGAGCGATGGCTCGTCGCCGAGATAGCTCGGCAAAAGCGCATGAGCCCCTGATCGCGCCGCAACGGCCGCCGCGAAGAATGAATCCACGCTTGCACCGACACGCTCCGTCGGAACGTGATCACGCAGCCAGCGCGCCGCCGGGGCATGCATCAGGGCCGGCGCAAGGCCGATCCATCGCCGAGTCGCCAGAAGCTGGGTCATGTCTCGCACACCTCCGTCGTCATTCGCCGAATAGGCTGCAAAGCCGAAGCGCGCGGCCCGCTGCCCGACCAGGGCTTCCGGCGGAGCATGCGTCGGCCTGATGGCAACATCGGCCTCGTTGCGCGCCATATCGGCCATCGCATTGGAGAATTGCAGCTCAACCGACATCTGCGGATGCGCGTCCGCGAAGCTGAGCACGATCGGCGCGACGATATAGGCCAGCGTATCGACCGTCGTGACCTTCAGCGTGCCGCGGAGGCGGTTGTCCCGGCCCGCGACCGCCCGGTTCAGTTCATCCAGCCGCTGCTCGATATCGCCCGCGCGTTGGATGATCTCCTCCGCGAACACCGTCGGGACATAGCCGTCCACCCCGCGTTCGAAGAGCGGATTGCCAAGCCGACGCTCCAGCGCCTCGAGCCTGCGATAGGCCGTCGCCGGATGGGTCTGGAGCATCTCGGCCACCTGCTTCATCCGGCCGGCGCGCGCGATCGCGAGGATCAGGGCGAGATCATCATGGGTCAACATCGTCGTCGCATTCTTGCGAAATCATTTCGCATATCAAGCATTTGAAGTCGCATCAGCGCAATCCACCTTTCATGCAGTCGCGCTCCCGCTTGGAGCGTCTACGTTACGAGGTTTGCGTCACATGACACGGCTGCTCTTCATCCAGGCTTCCCCGCGCAAGGCGGATTCGGCCTCGTCTTCCAGCGCGCAGCACTTCCTTGCCGCCCTCCAGGCAAGGCTGCCCACACTCTCGGTCGAGACGCTCGACCTCTGGGCCGCGGAGCTGCCGCAATTCGACGGCGCCATGCTGGCGGCGAAATATGCCCGCCTCGCCAGGCGCGATCTCAACGCCCCGGAACAGGCGGCCTGGCGGGTCATCGAGGGAATGATCGCCCGTCTCGCCGGAGCCGATCTCGTGCTGATCGCGACGCCGATGTGGAATTTCGGTATCCCCTACAAGCTCAAGCACTGGATCGACCTCGTCACCCAGCCGGGGCTGAGCTTCTCCTTCGATCCTGCGACGGGATACACGCCGCTGCTGAGGTCGCGCCCGACGCTCGCCATCCTCGCAAGCGCTGGCGACTATAGCGAAGGGCCGAGCCGGGGTCGGCCCGATCTTGCGACGCCCTATCTCAAGGCAGCACTCGGCTTCATTGGCCTCAGCGACGCCATCGTGGTCTGCCAGGGGCCCACGATCGGTCCGGATCAGGAGGTCGCTGAAGGCCGCACGCATGTGCATGCCCGTCTTGAAGAGATCGCCGCCAGCTTTGCAGTCACGGTGGGAATTGGCACGGAACGGCTCAGGAGCGCGTCATGACAACGGGCTGGGCCTGGATCGCCCTCGTCGTCTCCGGCATCGTCGATGTCGCCTGGGCGCTCAGCATGAAGAAGGCCAACGGCTTTCGCGACCTGCACTGGGCGCTTGTCTCGGTGCTGCTTCTGGTCGTCTTCGTCGTGCTTCTGATCAAGGCGCTGGACGTGCTGCCGCTCGGCACGGCCTATGCGGTCTGGACAGGCATCGGCGCGCTCGGCTCGGTGCTCGTCGGCATCCTCGTCTTCGGCGAGCCGGCCACGATCGCCCGTCTCTTCTGGATCGCGCTGGTGCTCGTCGGCATCGTCGGGCTGAAGACGACGGCGTGAGCGGGTTACCCGCTCACTGCCTCTCGTAGAGCAACCGCGCCCGGATCGTGCCGTCGAGCGCCCTGATCTCGGCCAGGATGGCGTCCGCATCGGCACCGATGCGGTCGGCCTCCATCACGACATAGCCGATCTCGCCATCGGTCTGGTAGTTCTGGGCGGAGATATTGACCTCGCGCCGGGCGAAGATGTCGTTCAGCCGCCGCAGCATGCCGGGCTCGTTGCGCTGGACATGGATGAAGCGCGTCCCGATCGGACGCGGCGCCAGTTGCACCTGCGGGAAGTTCACCGCGCCGACAGTCGAACCGATATCCGAATAATCGACCAGCTTGCGCGCCACCTCGGCACCGATGCGCTCCTGTGCCTCCTCCGTCGAGCCTCCGACATGCGGCGTCAGGATGACATTGGGCAGGCCCTGCAGCGGCGAGACGAAGCGCTCGCTGTTCGAGGCAGGCTCCTTTGGGAACACATCGACGGCGGCCCCCGCAAGATGGCCGCTGCCCAGCGCCTCGGCCAGCGCATCGAGATCGACGACGGTGCCGCGCGAATTGTTGATGAGATAGCTGCCCTTGCGCATCGCGGCGATCTCGGCCTTGCCGATCATGCCATGGGTCGCGGGCGTCTCCGGCACATGCAGCGAGATCACGTCGCAGGAGCCGAGCAAGTGCTTCAGGCTGTCGACGGGTTCGGTATTGCCATGACGCAGCCGGTCGGTGTGGTCGAAATAGAGCACCCGCATGCCCATCGCCTCGGCCAGTGTCGAGAGCTGGCTGCCGATATTGCCGTAGCCGATGATCCCGAGCGTCTTGCCGCGCACCTCGAAGCTGCCATTGGCCGACTTGTCCCAGCCGCCGTCATGCGCAGAACGCGACCGGTCGGGGATGCGCCGCAGCAGCATGACGATCTCGCCAATGGTGAGCTCGGCGACGCTGCGGGTATTCGAGAACGGCGCATTGAAAACGGGGACGCCACGCGCGCGGGCGGCCTGCAGGTCGACCTGATTGGTTCCAACCGAGAAGCAGCCGACGGCAAAGAGGCGGCTTGCGCGCTCGAAAACGTCGGCCGTGAGCTGCGAACGCGAACGGATGCCGAGCACATGCACCTTCTCGACAGCCTTGAGCAGCTCATCGTGATCGAGTGCCTTGGGCAGGCGGATCATGTTGGTATAGCCGGCCTGGACCATCAGATCGGCAGCGGAATCATTGATGCCTTCGAGCAGCAGGACACGGATCCGGTCCTTTGGCAGCGACAGGCGTTCGGTCTGGTCTGGCATGGTGCGCTTCGCTTGCGGCGGGAGTTCCCTATAGACCCCGCGCATCGATATGGGCAGCCCGATTTCGCATCAGCGAGATGAACTGGCGGCGCAACGTTCAGGCTTTCTCGACCACCAGCGTCGCACCGTCGACGCGCACGACCCGCACTTCGGAGCCAGCCAGCAGCTCGGGCCCGGTGATTCGCCAGGAGGAATCGCCGACGCGGATGCGGCCCTCGCCACCGGTCATGGTGGCATCGAGCCTGAAGACCTTGCCGATCAGCTGCCGCCCGCGGTCGTTCAGACCCTGCGCCGCATCCGGTTCATCCGACTTGCGCCGGGTCAGGGCCCGGCCCGCAAGGACACTGGCGACCGACAAAGCCGCGAAGATCAGCGCCGCGCCTTGCCAGCCCACCCCGGTCAGGCCAACCACGAGCCCAGTCAGCAGCGCAGCAAGGCCGAGCCAGATCAGGAAGACACCGGGTGCCAGCAACTCGCCGCCAATCAGGACGAGGCCGATCACGACCCAGCCCCAGCCCCCGATCGATCCAAACCAGTCCAGCATCGTCGTACCCTCAGGCGCTCGTCCGGCCGGAGGCGGGAACCGAGCCGGTGCGGCGCGCCTCGATCGCGTCCTCGCCAAAAACCGCGCGCGTGAGCTGTGCGATGCCGCCGACCGTGCCGGCCAGCGCCGCTGCTTCGATCGGCACGATCACCACCTTGCTGTTTGGCGCGCTGGCGATGGCCTTGAGCGCATCGGTATAGCGCTCGGCGATCAGGAAATTCGCGGCCTGGATATCACCACGGCTGATCGCCTCGCTGACCATGGCTGTCGCTGCCGCTTCGGCCTGGGCCAGCCGTTCGCGTGCCTCGGCATCGCGCAACGCCGCTTCCTTGCGGCCCTCGGCTGCAAGGATCTGCGATTGCTTCTGCCCTTCCGCCTTGAGGATCTCGGCCTGCCGCAGGCCTTCCGCCTCCAGCACCGCCGCGCGCTTCTCACGCTCGGCCTTCATCTGCCGGTTCATCGCGCCGGCGATATCCGCGGGCGGCAGGATGTCCCGGATCTCGATGCGGGTGACCTTGACGCCCCAGGGCGAAGCCGCGGCATCCATGACCCGCAGCAACCGCTCGTTGATCTCGTCGCGATGCGACAGCAACTGGTCGAGATCCATCGAGCCGACGACGGTGCGGATATTGGTCATGGTCAGCACCATCAGGGCCTGATCGAGCGACGAAACCTCATAGCAGGCCTTGGCTGCGTCGAGCACCTGATAGAAGGCGGCAGCGTCGATCCGGACGCCGGCATTGTCCTTGGTGATCGCCTCCTGGCTCGGAATGTCGAGCACCTGCTCCATGACATTCACCTTGTGGCCGACCCGGTCGATATAGGGCACGATCAGGCCGAGGCCCGCCCCGAGCGTACGCGAATAGCGGCCGAAGCGTTCGATCGTATAATTATAGCCCTGCGGAACAGTGCGAACCCCCAGCGCGATCGTCAGGATGACGAGCAGCACCAGAATCACGACAACGATGTCGAAACTGAAGATCTGATTCATTTGGCTCCGCCAGTCCGCCAGTCACGCTCTGGAGTTTCATGCTCCAGCATTCAAAGGGGCCCGAGGCCCCGATGCACGCAACCTGACGATTGCGACGACCATGTGCAAGCGGGGGCTGCATCGCTCAGCCTTCCAAGGCCTTTGAGACCCGCCGCATCAACTCGCCGACCATCGCGCATTCATCGTCGCTGAGCACGAGCATCATCGCCTCGATGCGCTGGACATGGATCGCCATCGCCTTGCGCGTCAGCACCTCGCCTTCCGGCGTCAGCCAGAGCCGGCGCAYGCGGCGGTCAGCCTCGTCGCCACGACGCTCGATCAGCTCGCGCCGCTCCAGCTCCGGCAGCAGCATGCTCATCGCGCTGCGGCCGACGAGCAGCTTCTCCGCCAGCGCCTGCTGGGTCAGGCCCGGCACATGGAAGACATTCGCAAGAACGTCATAATGCGCGAGCTGAATGCCGAGCGGCGCAAGCGCCTCGCTGAACACCTTCTTCCAGAGCGCGTGCACGCGCGCGACCGCGATCCAGTTATGGAAGCGCGGCAGTTCCCAGGGCAGCACCTGCCTGTCCTCAGGCTGAGCCATGTCGGAGTTCGCCGAAATCGGCTCTTGCTTTTTGTTCATGGTTGAACATATTTGTTCAGCATTGAACGAACTAGAGGTCGCACCATGGCCGGTTCAGCACTCCGTATCATTCGACCGCTCATCCGCCTCTCCAGCTTCGTTGCACCGAAGACGGCCGGGCATCTTGCCTTCAAGGCCTTTTGTACGCCGCCACGGCGGCAACAGGGAACCGCGAAACGAAAGGCGGCCACAAAAGCCGCATCCGAACGGCTGGCCGGCGCGACACGCCACGCCATTCCCTACCCCTGTGGCTCGGTCACCGCCTATCTCTTCGAGCCGAACGGGCAGAAGCCGTCCGGTTCCCCTTCGCCGTCCGTGATCCTCCTGCATGGCTGGATCAGCGAGGCGGCCTTCATGACCGCCTTCGTCGCGCCGCTGACCGCGGCCGGCTTCCGTGTCGTCGCCTATGATCTGCCCGCCCATGGCGACTCGACGGGCAGCGAGCTCAATATTCCGCTCGGTGTCGCCAGCCTCGCTGCCGTCGCGCGCGCCTTCGCACCGGTCCACGCCATCGTGACTCATTCCTTCGGTGGAGCGATCGCCATGGCTGCGCTCGCCCGCACCGTACCGGGGCAGCCGGCCGTCACGGCGAACCGGCTGGCGCTGATCGCCGCCCCCTCCTCGATCACCGAGATCACCCGCCAGTTCGGCACGACGATCGGTCTCGGCCGGCGCGGCCAGGCGGCGCTGGAACGACGCATCCATGTCGTAGCTGGCAACCCGGTCGAGGCCTTCGAGGGTCGTAACCAGCTCGCAGCGATCGCCAAGCCGACGCTGGTGATCCATTGCCGCGACGATCGGGAACTGGGTTTTCACCATGCCGAGGCCTTGGCCGCAGCCGGGCCCGGCGTCACGCTCGAGCCCGTGAAGGGGCTCGGCCACCGCCGCATCCTGCAGGCGAAGGCAGTGGTCGAAAGCGTCAGCCGGTTCGTGGCCGGTTAGGCTTCTGCGCTGCGGCCGCAACGGCTGCCGCAGCCGGTGCGCGAAAGCGCTACACCCAGCCCATCAGCTCGCGGCGCACGACGGCCTCGAGCACCCTGATCCCCTCGTCGGAATCGTTCAGGCACGGTAAATAGGCGAACTGCTTGCCGCCATTGTGCAGGAAGATCTCGCGGTTCTCGACATCGAGCTCTTCCAGGGTTTCCAGGCAGTCCGCCGAGAAGCCCGGCGCAACGATGGCGAGCGATTTCGTTCCTGCTTCGGCCAGCGCCTTCACGGTCTCGTCGGTATAGGGCTGCAGCCACTCATCCGGCCCGAAGCGTGACTGGAAGGTCAGGCGGAAGCGCTCTTCCGGCAGGCCGAGTTCGTCGCGCAGCAGCCGCCAGGTCTTGACGCACTGGCAGTAATAAGGATCGCCCTTGAGCAGATATTCCTTCGGCATGCCGTGGAACGAACAGAGGATCACGTCCGGGTCGAAATCGAGCTTGGCGAGCGAGGCGCGCATCGAGGTTGCGAGCGCCGCGATATAGACGGGATCGTCATGGTAGGGCGGCGCGACCCTGACCGCGGGCTGCCAGCGCATCTGCATCAGCGCCCTAAAAGCCTGATCGCAGGCGGTTGCCGAGGTCGGCGCCGCATATTGCGGATAGAGCGGCACCATCAGGATGCGGTCGCAACCCTGGTCCTGCAGCGCCTTCAACCGGCTTTTCACATCGGGAAAGCCGTAACGCATCGCCCAGTCGAAGACGATGCGCTCGCCGGCATAGGATTTCAGCCGCTCCGCGAGCTGCTCGGTCTGCGAGCGCGTGATCGTCTTCAGCGGCCCCTCATCGCGCTCCTTGTTCCAGATCGAGGCATAGTCCTTGCCCTTCCGGCCCGGCCGCGTCGTCAGGATGATGAGGTTGAGTAGCGGCCACCAGACCCAGCGCGAGGTCTCGATCACCCTGCGGTCGGACAGGAATTCCTTGAGATAGGCCCGCATCGGCCAGTAACCCGTGCCTTCCGGGGTACCGAGATTCATCAGCAGCACGCCGATGCGCGAGCCACGCAACGGCCGATGGTCGGAGGGCAGCTTCACGGGGAGTGGGCCGGCGGCGGGCTTGGTCTTGACTGTCATCGATCCCGGACTTTCGTTTCTTCGTGATTTAGACGAGTTAGAGCATTCGTCCAGCCGCGAAGGCCCGGGGTGCGACATCGGCACCCCTGCATAATCGGCTAACCGTTTCCGCTGGTCAGCGGCACGCGGTTTGCTAATCTGGATTTCTTCTCAACAGGGCCTTGCTCCATGACCAAGCTGACCCGTCGCCGCGCTCTCGGCGTCCTTGCCGCCCCGGCCGCGCTTGCCGCCACCGCGCCGGTTGCCAGGGCGCAAGCTCCGGCCCCTGCCTTCACGCTGCTGCTGCTCAACGACATCTACAAGATGAGCGACGACAAGGGCCGCGGCGGCTTCGCCCGCGCCTCGGGCATCGCCAAGGCCGAACGGGCTCGCGGCATACCCGTGCTCTTCTGCCACGCGGGCGACTGCTACTCCCCCTCCCTGATGTCGGGCTTCGACCAGGGCGCCCATATCGTCACGATGCAGAACAAGATGGGCATCGACGTCTTCGTGCCCGGCAACCACGAGTTCGACTTCGGCAAGGACAATTACCTCAAGCTCACCGCCGCCCAGACCTACCCGACCTTTGCCGCGAACCTGCGTGACGCCGCCGGCAACGCGCTGCCCGGCCACAAGGACTCGCAGATCTTCGAGCTGGGCGGCATCAAGGTCGGCGTCATAGGCACCACCTATGATCCGACGCCGCAGCTCTCCAATCCCGGCGACCTGAAATTCTCCTCGACCATGGAGGCCTTGCGGCGCGAGGCGCGGGCGTTGAAGTCGCAGGGCGCCGATATCCTCGTCGGTGTCGTCCATGCTGACCGCGCCACGGATTTGACGATCGTGCGCTCGCGCGTCGTCGACATCCTGCTCACCGGGCACGACCATGATCTCGCCATCGCCTATGACGGCAAGGTCGTGATGGTGGAATCGAACGAGGAGGGCAATTACGTCACCGCCATCGATATCGCCGCGAAGGTGACCGGCGAGGGCGCCAATCGCCGTGTCGAGTGGACGCCGACATTTCGCGTCAACGATTCCCGCGCTGCGACGCCCGATCCGGAGGTTGCCGCGATCGTCAAGGGCTACGAGAGCGAGCTGTCGAAGGAACTCGACATCGAAATCGCGACGCTCGCCGCCCCGCTCGATTCCCGCACCAGCATGATCCGCACGCAGGAAACCGCGATCGGCAACCTGATCGCCGATGCGATCCGCGCTGCAACCGGCGCCCAACTCGCCATCACCAATGCCGGCGGCATCCGAGCCAACAAGCAATACGCCGCTGGCCACAAGGTCACCCGGCGCGACGTGCTGAGCGAGCTGCCCTTCGGCAACGCCACCGTGATGGTCGAGATTACCGGCAAGGACGTGAAGGACGCGATCGAGAACGGGCTGAGGGACGCACCGCAAGGCGCGGGGCGTTTCCCTGTGGTCTCGGGTCTCAGCTTCGAGGCCGATCTCAAGCAGCCGCAGGGCTCGCGCGTCACAGCTGTCACCGTCGACGGCAAACCGATCGAGCCCACCGGCAAGTACACGGTCGCCTCCAACAATTTCATGCTGGAAGGCGGCGATGGCTACACTGCGCTCGGCCGCGGCCGGACGTTGCTCGGCCTGACCGACGGCAAGCTCATGGCGAACGAGGTCATGGTCTATCTGCGCCGACTCGGCACCGTCGACGCAAAGGTCGAGGGACGGGCCGTCCTGAAGTGAGCGGTTATGCGGCGGCGCTGACGCGCTTTCTGGCAAGTCGGGCAAGCAAGGACTGGCGCGAACTCGCTGTCTTCCGTCCTGGAGGCGCTGCAGAGCGGGCGGCCGCGGCTGCCGATGCCGAGCGCGCGGCCGGGCATGTCGTGGCGCCCGCACCTGAACGGCTGCTCGCAGCCCTGGCGGAAACGCCATTCGAGACAGTGCGGGCATTCGTGCTCGGCCAGGACCCCTATCCGACACCCGGCCATGCCAATGGCCTTGCCTTCTCCTATGTCGGCCCGCCGCCTCTGCCGCGTTCGCTGGTCAATATCTACAAGGAGCGGACGGAGGATCTCGGACAGGCCGCACCGGTGAGCGGCGACCTGTCATCCTGGGCCTCGCAGGGTGTGCTGTTGCTCAACACGGCCCTGACGGTGCGCGAAGGCGCGAGCAAGGCGGGCTCGCATCTCTCGCTCGGCTGGGGGGCGGTGACGGACGCGATCATCACCGCCGTCTCTACCTCGCGCCCGCATGTCGTTTTCCTGCTCTGGGGTGCTCCGGCCCAGGCCAAGCGCGGCCTGATCGACGAGCGCCGGCACCACGTGATCGCCAGCGCGCATCCATCGCCGCTTTCGGCACGGCGAGGCTTCTTCGGGTCGAAGCCGTTCAGCCGGGCGAATGAATGGCTGGTCGCGAAGGGCGAGGCGCCGATCGCCTGGTGACGGGCGCGACGCCGTTGGATCGCTTCAACCTCCCGAGCCGACCGGCATGGCTGCGGGAAGCGGAGCACAGCCTATCCTGCACGCAGACACTGGAAGCACGGACCGTAGCGTCGGCGGACGGGGATCGTGGACCCGGCGCCATTCCTATCCCACCGGCCGCTCGTCAGCGATGACCTTCCCGTCATTGGGCAATGCCCCGAGCGGCAGGATCTCCACCGCTCCCTTGAGCTTTGTCACCTGCTGCAGGGTCGAGGACATCGCATCGACAAGTCCGGCGGGCTCGGCATAGATCTCGGCCTTGAGCGTCATCGTGTCGAGCTCGTCGGCGCGGCCGATGACCAGCCTGAGCTTGGCGATCTCCGCGTGCCGCCTGGCGATCTCGGCGACCTGCTCTGGCCGCACGAACATGCCCTTGATTTTGGCGGTCTGGTCGGCGCGCCCCATCCAGCCCTTGATGCGCGTATTGCTCCGGCCGCACGCGCTCGCGCCCGGCAGCACAGCCGTGAGATCCCCGACGGCCAGCCTGATCTGCGGGTGATGCGGATCGAGATTGGTGACGACGATCTCGCCAACCTCGCCTTCGGCCACAGGATCGCCCGTACCCGGCCGCACGATCTCGACGATCAGGTTCTCGTTCAGAAGCATGCCTTCGCGCGCCGACGTCTCATAGGCGATGACGCCGATATCGGCGGTGGCATAGAGCTGATAGGCATCGATGCCGCGCTCCTTGACCCAAGCCTGCAGCGAGGGCGGGAAGGCAGCCCCCGACACCACCGCGCGCTTAATGCAGGAGATATCGACGCCACGCGCCTCGGCGGCCTCGATCAGGATCTTCAGGAAATCCGGCGTGCCGGCATAGGCCTGCGGCCGATAGGCCGAGATCACCTCCATCTGCTGCTCGGTATTGCCCGGGCCGGCCGGTATCACGGCGCAACCAAGCGCACGTGCGGCCGAATCCATGATGAATCCGCCCGGCGTCAGGTGATAGCTGAAAGTATTGATGACGATATCGCCGCGACGGAAACCGGCCGCAAAGAGCCCGCGCGCCGCACCCCAAGGATCAACTCCCGTGCCCTCGGGCTCGAAAATCGGGCCGGGCGAGGTGAACAACCGGCCAAAGGACCCAGGCGATGCCGGCACGAAACCGCCGAAGGGCGGGGTGCCCCTGTGCAGTGCCGGCAGGTCGGCCTTGCGGAGCACCGGCAGCCGCGACAGCGCATTGCGATCGGTGATCGCTGCCGTGTTGAGCCCCTTCAGCCGCTCGGCATAGGCAGGCGCGGATAAGGCAGCCTCGAGCACGGGCCTCAGCCTCGCGAAGAGATCGGCCTCGCGCGCGTCGGAAGTGCGGATTTCGAGATCGTCGAGATGATCGCTCATCGCTTTTGTCCTTGCGGAGCTTTGGCTCAGCGGATGATGCGCAGGATGCGCAGGAAATTGAGGAGGCCGACGAGAGCGCCGGCCACATAGGTAAAGGCGGCCGCCCTCAGCACGCCGCGCGCTGCCGGTAGGTCGCGCCCGTCGAGATAGCCGTCTCTGGACAGGATCGGCAGCGCCTTGCCGAAGCTCGCGTCGAACTCCAGCGGCAGCGTCACGAGATGCACGACAAGACCGACGCCGAGCATTGCGATGGCGATGCCGGCCTGCATCAGTCCGATCGCAGGAACATGGGTGACGGCCATCACCAGAGGCGCAGTGAGCAGGATCGCCATCGCGACCTTGTCGAAGATGCCGAGGAAGCGCGCGAGCGCCGTACGCCAGGCAAAGAGCGAGCTGCCTTGCGCGTGCTGGATGGCATGCCCGACCTCATGCGCCGCCACTGCGACGGCGGTGATCGAGCGCCCATCGTGATTGTCAGGCGAGAGCCTGACCGCACGCGCATCGGGGTCATAGTGATCGCCCGCCGCGGAGGCCTCGACCGTGACGGCATCAAGCGAGAATCGATCAAGCAGGTGCCGGGCGAGTTCGCCTCCGGTTCCCGGCAGATCCGGCCGGGCGGCCGCATGCTTGCGCATCTGGCCGCGCACCCAGGCCTGCGGCCCGAAGATCAGCGCGATCAGCAGCACTGCGAGCACGAGATAGAGCATCCGACCGCTTCCGCCTTGTCCGGATCACGAAAGCCAGCGCTTGCGGCGCTTGTAGCTCTTGACGTCGCGGAACGATTTCTTGTCGCCCTCGGCCACGCCCAGATAGAACTCCTTCACGTCCTCGTTTTCGCGCAACATCTGCGCCTCGCCGTCCATGACGACACGGCCCGTCTCCATGATGTAGCCATAGGTTGCGTAGCGCAGCGCCATGTTGGTGTTCTGCTCGGCGACGAGGAAGGAAACGCCGTCCTCCGCATTGAGGCGACGGACGATCTCGAAGATCTCCTCGACGATCTGGGGCGCGAGCCCCATCGACGGCTCATCGAGCAGGATCATCTTGGGCTTCGACATCATGGCGCGGCCGACCGCGCACATCTGCTGCTCGCCACCCGAGGTATAGCCGGCCTGCGAGTTGCGCCGCAGCTTCAGGCGCGGGAACAGCTCATAGATCTTCTCGAGGTCGCGCTTGATCGCGGCATTGCCGTCGCGCCGGGTGAAGGCGCCGGTCAGCAGGTTCTCCTCGATCGAGAGATGGCCGAAGCAATGGCGGCCTTCCATGACCTGGATGCAGCCGCGCCGGACGAGTTCGTTCGGCGACATCCGATCGACCCGCTCGCCATCGAACACGATCGAGCCCTTGGTGACCTCGCCGCGCTCGGCCTTGAGCAGGTTCGAGATCGCCTTCAGCGTCGTCGTCTTGCCCGCGCCATTGGCGCCGAGGATTGCGACGATGCCCTTGCGCGGCACCTGCAGGGAGACGCCCTTGAGCACCAGGATGACGTGATCATAGATCACCTCGATATTGTTCAGCGACAGGATGGTGTCCGTCGCAGCGGCGGGGGCGGGCTTCTCGAGGGTGGCGGTCGACATTGCGTGCTCCTTCCCTCTCCTTGTGGGGAGAAGGTGATCCGGCACAGCCGGATCGGATGAGTGAAGGACGGACGAGGTCAGGCGCTGCCGCCCTCGTCCGTCTGCTTCGCAGGTGCCTCCTCCCCGGGAGGGGAGAAGGCTGCGCTCACATCAGGACGACTTCTCGCAGGACTCGGTCCGCTTCGGCCAGCCGGCGTTCTTCTCGGCATAGTCCTTGGCGGCGGCCTCGATCAGCGGACGCACCTCGTCCTTCAGCGGCTCGATCCAGTCCGAACCCTTGGTCCACTTGGTGCCGTCCCATTCGGCGACATACATCTTGCTATGGCCGGAATGGTCGCTGCAGGAGATCGTCGATGGGGTGCCGAAGCCCTCCATGCCGATTTCCTTCAGGCGGGCCTCGGTGATGTTGAGGCCCTCGAGACCACGGCGCATGTCCTCGGCATTGACCACCTTCTTGCCGGTGAGCTTCTGCGCGTTGCGGATCGCCTCGACCACGAGCATCGAATTGTAGACGCCGCGGTTATAGAGGTTCTCGCCGACCTTCTCCTTCGGCGCCAGGCTCTTACCCTTCTCCACGACATGCTTGATGATGTCCTGGATGACCGGGAAATTGGTGCCCGCCGCATTGAAGTTGAGCGACTTGTAGCCCTTTGCCTCGGCCCCGCCGGCCCGCGCATCATCGTCGCCGCCGGCCCACCAGACGCCGACCAGCTTGTTGATCGGGAAGCCGTTCTTGATGGCCTCCTTCACAGCCGTCGGGTTCATCGCGCCCCAGCCCTGGTTGTAGAGATAGTCCGGGCGGTCACGCCGGATCGAGAGCCAGAGCGAGCCCTGGTTTTGCATGTCGGCTGCAGCGACGGGGTACAGCTTGAGCTCGAAGCCGTATTTCTTGGCGAGGTTCTCAAGAACCGGGATCGGCTCCTTGCCGAAGGGCGCATCGAGATGGATCAGGCCGAGCTTCTTGCCCTTGAGCTTGTCCATGCCGCCGAACTCATTGGCCATGTGCTTGACCATGACCGAGGCGCCATCCCAGTAGGTGAAGGGCGGGATGAAAACCCAGGGGAAGGTCGAGCCTTCGGCCGAAGCAGACAGGCCATAGGCCATCGACAGGATCGGGATCTTATCGATATGGGCACGCGGGATCGCAGCCAGCGTCGCGCCGGTCGACCACGGGCTGTAGACGATCGTGTTCTTCGACTTCGCCTGCTCGTAGCACTCGATCGACTTCTTGGTGTCGTAGCCGGTCTCGCACTCCTCATAGATGACCTTGACGCCGTTCACGCCGCCGTCGCGCTCGTTGATCATCGCGATATAGTCGCGCATGCCGTCGCCGATCGGGATGCCGGAGCCCGAGAACGGTCCGGTGCGATAGGCATTGTTGGCGAAATAGACGCTGTCCTGCGCCGCCACCGGAGCGATCACCGCTCCCGCCGCGAGCAGCGCGCCGAGCGCCGCGCCCTTCATCAAACCAGTCTTCTTCATCTGTTCCCTCCGTGGTTGCATCGGGCGACCTTTTCGCGGCCTGCCCGTTGTCTCCTGCCCTCCGCTTGACGATGGCGGCGGGTCGTATTCTTGGGCCCTCCCGGCCGAGGCACGCGCCTCAATAGGGGAAGGGCCACGTCCGCAACTTCTGCTTCGTGATCTGCCAGAGCCGCGCCAGGCCATGCGGCTCGACGATCAGGAAGATGATGATCAGGGCGCCGACCAGCATGAAGGTGACATGCTCGGCCGCCGCGCCCGAGAGCGGCACGCCGAGCGCCGGCAGGCCGAATTTGAGGATGGTCGGCAGGCTCGCGATGAAAGCCGCGCCGAAGAAGGAGCCGATCAGCGAGCCCAGGCCCCCGATGATCACCATGAACAGAATGTTGAACGACAGGCGGATGTTGAAGACGTCCGCGGCTTCGCCGCCGCCATACCAGAGGAAGATCATCATCGCGCCGGCGACGCCGGCATAGAAGGACGACACTGCGAAGGCGAGCAGCTTGGCGTTCAGCAGCTTGATGCCCATCAGTTCGGCCGCGATATCCATGTCGCGCACCGCCATCCAGGAGCGGCCGAGTCTGCCGTGCACCAGGTTAGAGGCAAACCAGGTCAGGACGACGACAAGACCGAGGCAGACGAAGTAGCGCGTTTCCGCCGAGGCCGACGCACCCGTGACCGGGACGCCGAACAGGCTGCGCAGCGGCACCTCGATGGCCCCAGACGCATTGTAGTTGAACAGCCAGGGCACGCGCACGAAGGCCCATTGCAGGAAGAACTGCGCGGCAAGCGTCGCGACCGCGAGATAGAAGCCCTTGATGCGCAGTGAGGGCAGCCCGAACAGCACGCCGATCGCGGCCGAAAACAGGCCGGAGACCAGGATCAGGACGATGATGTTCACGCCTGGAAAGAGGGTCGTCAGCTTGTAGCAGGCATAGGCGCCCACACCCATGAAGGCAGCCGTGCCGAGCGAGATCAGCCCGGTATAGCCCGTGAGGATGTTGAGCCCGATCGCAGCCAGTGAGAAAACCAGGAACGGAATCATCACCGTCGCGATGAAGAAGTCGTTGCCGATCAACGGGATGCCGATGAAGGCGATGGCGAGGATGACCGCAATGCCGATCCGGTCCTGACGGAGCGGGAACACGGCCATGTCGGCGGCATAGGTGCTCTTGTATTGGCCGGCTTCGCGATAGAACACGGTTTCAGCCCTTCAAATTCGTTCGATGATCTTGTCGCCGAACAGGCCCTGCGGCCGGAACAGCAGGAAGCCGAGCGCGATGAAATAGGCGAGCCAGCTCTCGATGCCGCCGCCGATCAGCGGCCCCCAGTAGAACTCGCCGAGCTTCTCGCCGATGCCGATGATCAGCCCGCCGACAATGGCGCCCGGGATCGAGGTGAAGCCGCCGAGGATCAGCACCGGCAGCGCTTTCAGCGCCACGATCTCCAGCGCGAAGGACACGTCCGAACGCGCACCCCACATGATGCCGGTGATCAGTGCGACGATGCCGGCGGTGAACCAGACGATGACCCAGATCTGGTTCAGCGAGATGCCGACCGAGAGCGCCGCCTTGTGGCTGTCGGCGACCGCGCGCAGCGCCCGGCCGATGCGGGTGTAT
The DNA here is from genome assembly GCF_056396065.1 of Allobosea sp. 05T433. Classification (NCBI taxonomy): domain Bacteria; kingdom Pseudomonadati; phylum Pseudomonadota; class Alphaproteobacteria; order Hyphomicrobiales; family Alloboseaceae; genus Allobosea; species Allobosea sp. 05T433. The sequence goes on from NZ_JBFTKS010000008.1 coordinate 60,484, forward strand.
TGGAAGAACACGGCCAGCGCCGCGATCATGATCGAGGCGATGATCGCGGCCGCGATATCGATCTTCTGGAAGGAGACGAAGCCGCCGAGGATCTTCGCGTCGATCGCCCCCTTCGGCAGATAGAGTTCGCTCGTGATCATCTGCTTCGGGTTGCCGCCGAAGACGGCCTCGCCAAAACCGATCAGGAAATAGGTGATGCCGAACGTCGCCATGAACAGGATGATGTCGGGCTGGTTGACCAGCGGACGCAGCACCACCCGCTCGATGGTGAAGGCGAGCAGGAACATCACGCCGAGCGTCAGGATGACGGCCAGGAACGCCGGTACGCCCTTCTCATGCAGGCCGACCAGCGTCAGCGCCGCAAAGACGACCATGATGCCCTGGGCGAAATTGAAGACGCCCGATGCCTTGAAGATCAGCACGAAGCCGAGCGCGATCAGCGCATAGAGCACGCCCGAAACGAGCCCTTCCCAGATTGTCTGAACCAGCAGGTCCGGAGCCGAAACCATTTGCTGAAACGGGTCGATCAACACCTTGTGCAGCGTGCCGGAGGAATCGAGCTGTGCACCGACGATCGCGGCAAGGATGATGCCCACAAGAATAAGGCCGGTCTTGATCCAGCCATTGCTGAGCAGGTTGGGCGCAGGCCGCGCAGCGACTTCGCTCATGGCAGGATGTCCTTGGTTGGCGATCGCATCATGGCCGTCTCCAGATCGGGGTAAGGCCAAGAGGCCCCGCGCACAGGACGGCGACGCTCGGGGTCGCAAGTGGAAGCTTCGATGATCCCGACATCAGCCGGCATACCCTCGAACTCCGCAGATCGGATCCGTGCAGCATTGATGCCTCCCTCAATGCGCCACGCCGAGATAGGCATCGATCACCTTCTGATTCTGCTTGACCTCGTCGGGCGTGCCGTCTGCGATCTTGCGGCCGTATTCGAGCACCACGACACGGTCGGACAGGTCCATGACCACACCCATGTCGTGCTCGATCAGCGCGATCGTCGTGCCAAACTGGTTGTTCACGTCGAGGATGAAGCGACACATGTCCTCCTTCTCCTCGAGGTTCATGCCGGCCATCGGCTCGTCGAGCAGCAGGAGTTCCGGCTCCATCGCCAGCGCGCGGCCCAGCTCGACACGCTTCTGCAGCCCGTAGGGCAGCTTGCCGACCGGCAGCTTGCGGATGTGCTCGATCTGCAGGAAGTCGATGATGTCCTCGACCACCTTGCGGTGCTCGATCTCCTCGGCCATCGCCGGCCCCTGTCGCAAGGCCTGCCAGAAGAAGCCGCGCCGCATCTTCAGCGTGCGCCCGGTCATGATGTTGTCGAGCGTCGACATGCCCTTGAACAGCGCGACGTTCTGGAAGGTCCGCGCGATGCCGGCCGCAGCCGCCTGATGCGGCTTCATCCTGGTGCGCCGCACGCCCTTGTAGGTGATCTGGCCTTCCTGCGGATGATAGAAACCATTGATGCAATTCAGCATCGAGGTCTTGCCGGCCCCGTTGGGGCCGATGATGGCGCGCACCTCGCCCTTGCGGATGTCGAAGGAGACGCCAGAGATCGCCTTCACGCCGCCGAAGCGCAGCGAGACATTCTCGACCGAGAGCAGGATCTCGCCCTTCTTGGCGGGGATCGGCGTGCCGGTGACGTTCATGGGTTCCGCATTCATGCTGCCCTCGCCGCGCCAGGTCGCTCGGGCGCCGTTGCCGGGTAGGTCTTGGCGTCACGCACCTTGACCCGTGCGGAAATCACGCCCTTGCGGCCATCCTCGAAGGTGACTTCGGTAGAAATGTCGGCCTCACTCGAGCCGTCATAGAGCGCGTTCACTAGGGGCGCGTAGCGTTCGGCGATGAAGCCGCGCCGGACCTTCTGAGTCCGCGTCAGCTCGCCATCGTCGGCGTCGAGTTCCTTGTGCAGGATCAGGAAGCGCTTGACCTGGGCTCCGCCCATCGCCGGCTCGGACGCCAGCGACTTGTTCACCTCGTCGATATGTTTGGCGATCATGCCGTAGACGAGATCGTGGCCGGCCAGTTCCTGATAGGAGGCATAGACGACGTTGTTGCGCTCGGCCCAGTTGCCGACGGCCGTCAGGTCGATATTGAGCGCAACCGTCGCGTAGTCGCGGCCTTGGCCGAAAGCGACCGCCTCCTTGATGTTCGGATAGAACTTGAGCTTGTTCTCGATGTATTTCGGCGGGAACAGCTCGCCGGAATTGAGCTTCCCGACATCCTTGGCCCGGTCGATGATTTTGAGATGGCCGGTCTCGTCGAAGAAACCGGCATCGCCGGAACGGACATAACCATCCGCGGTCATCGTCTCTGCCGTCTTCTCCGGATCCTTGTAATAGCCGCCGAAGATGGAGGGCGACCGGTAGAGGACCTCGCCATTCTCATCGAGTTTGATCTCGACCAGCGGCGCCGGGCGGCCGACGGTGTCGGCCCGGATTTCGCCATTGGGCTGCATGGTGATGTAGACCCCGGCCTCGGTCTGGCCGTAGAGCTGCTTCAGGTTGACGCCGATCGACCGGTAGAAGCGGAAGATCTCGGGGCCGATCGCCTCGCCGGCGGTGTAGCCGACCTTGATGCTGGTCAGGCCGAAACGATTGCGCAGCGGAGCGTAGATCAACGCCTCGCCGAGCTTGTAGAGCAGCCGCGCTCCGAGCGGGACCGGTTCGCCGTTCAGGATCTTCTCACCATGCTTCTTCGCCACGCCGAGGAAGAAATGGAACATCTTGCGCATCAACGGCCCGGCATCCTCCATGCGCACCATGGTGATGGTCAGCATGTTCTCGAAGACCCGCGGCGGCGCGAAAGCGTAGGTCGTGCCGACCTCGCGGCGATCATCGATCACCGTCTCCGGCCCTTCCGGGCAGTTGACGCAGAAGCCGGCGACGATCGCCTGCGCATAGGAGAAGACGTGGTCGCCGACCCAGGCGATCGGCAGATAGGCGATGACCTCGTCTTCCTCGTTCAGCCCGTCGAACTGGCAGCCGATCTCGGCCGCCGTGATGACGTTGTAATGGCTGAGCATCACGCCCTTGGGGCGGCCGGTGGTACCCGAGGTGTAGAGGATGACAGCGAGGTCCGAGCCGGTCCCGGCCTCCATCTCGCGGTCGAGCCCGGCCGACGCTGCTGAATTCGCCTTCAGGGCCTTGGCCCCGGCCTCGATCACGCGACCAATGTCGTGCAGCTTGGCATGGTCGTAATCACGCAGGCCACGCGACTCGTCGTAGAGCATGTTCCTCAGGCGCGGCAGGCGGTCGGCGATCGAGAGCACCTTGTCGACCTGCTCCTGATCCTGGACGCAGGCGAAGACCGCCTCGGCATGGTCGAGCACATAGGCCATCTCGTCAGCGACGGAATCGGCATAGACTGGCACCGGAATGGCGCCGAGCCACTGCGCCGCGCACATCGACCAGTAGAGGCGTGGCCGGTTGTAGCCGATGATCGCGACCTTCTCGCCGCGCTTGAGACCGAGTTCCTGCAATCCCTTGGCATAGGCACGAACCTGCTCGGCCATCTCGGCCCAGTTCCAGGATTGCCAGATGCCGAGATCCTTGTGCCGGTATGCCGTGCGGCTGCCGCGCTCACGCGCATTGCGCATCAGCAATTTCGGAAAGGTATCCGCCTGGCCGGCGGTTGCGCTTGCCACGGTTGCGTTCTCCCTGTCCGGCCGCCGTACATTGCAGCAGCMTTCTTTCCGGGCCGGTTCCGACCTCTTTGTTCATGCAAGCCTTGCAGGCCCGACACATCTTCGCAAGGAGGCACTTGACAGACAACTTGTTATTTGGTCGCTATTGTCCCGCCGAAGTGTGCGAGAGCGTGAATCCTTGCCGTTCTGGAGACTTCGGCAAGCCTGAATTCGGGACCTGCCAGATCCAGCCGGCCACTCCTATTCCTAGGAGTTGCGCGAATTGACTGAGCTGTCTTCTTCGATGTTCTGAAAAACGACACCGCAAGGCAGCCACCAACCAGGCGCCGCTCCATGGATCCTTACGTCATCGGCTGCATAGCCTTTCTGTGCGTGTTCGGCGCGGCCTTGATCGGGATGTTTTTGCGCGCACGCCTGCCGGAACATCACCTGAGTCCGGAGTCCCGGGACGCCATCAAGCTTGCGACGGCAGTCGTTGGAACGCTCTCGGCGCTCGCGCTTGGCCTCTTGATCGCCTCAGCGAAACGATCATTCGACGAGGCAGGGACGGGCTTGAGAACAACGGCGGCGCGCGTACTCCTGCTCGACCGCGTCATGGCGCAGTACGGCCAGGAGACGAGGGAAACGCGGGAAACGCTCCACAAGCTTCTCGAGATCAGGTTGAGCGATGCCGGCAGCGAACGGTCGCTCGACGACGGTCTGGATATCGAAACGGTCCAGGGGGCGCTACGAAACCTGTCGCCACAAACTGACTCCCAGCGCTGGCTCCAGGCGCGCGCCCTTCAACTCAGCGGACAGATTGCGGAGGCGCGATGGATGCGCGCCGAAACGGAAGTGGGAGGATTTCCCGGCGCATTCCTGGCCATCCTCGTGTTCTGGCTCGCCTTGCTCTTCGCCTCGTTCGGTCTGTTGGCCCCGGGCAATGGAACGGTTATGGCGACTTTGTTCGTCTGCGCCTTGTCGGTGACCGGAGCGCTGGTGCTGATCATCGACATGGACCATCCCTATCTCGGCTTCATCCGGATCTCGGACGCTCCCTTGAAACAGGCATTCGAACGCCTCGGCCGAGAGTGATCAGGCATGCTGGATGGTTTGTGCTCCTAACCATCGTAACGCGCGAGCCGATCCAGATCGAGCACGGTCACCGCGCCGTGGCCGACCTCGAGCAGACCGAGGTCTGCAAGCTTAGCAAGCCCCTGATTGGCCATCTGCCGCGACATGCCGGCGAGCAGGCCGAGCTCTTCCTGCGAAATCGCGAGTGTCAGGCTCTGGCCGGGATACAGGATCGGGTTGAACAGCCAGGCAAGATTGCGGGCGAGACGGGCGGTCGAGTCCAGCATCCGCTCGGTCTCCGCCAGTGCGATGAACTGGCCGAGCCGCTCGTTGAACTGATGGACGAGGAAGCGATTGAACGCCGCACTGTGTTCGAACAGCCAGAGGAAGGTCGAGCGCCGCATCAGCGCGAGCTGGGTGTCGCGTAGCGCCACCAGATCATAACGACGCAGCTCAGCCTTGATCACCGTGCCTTCCCCGAACCAGGCCCCGGCACGCAGGCCGGCCAGCGTCGCGGATTTGCCCTCCTTCGAGGTGGTGCTCATCTTCACCAGCCCCTCGGCGACACCGGTCCAGGATTCGAGCCGGTCGCCGACATGACAGATGTAGTTGCCCTTCCCGTAGGATTTCAGGCTGATTCCGCGTCGCGCTTCCTCAAATTCTTCCGGCTTCAGGTCGCGCGACCAGGCAGCGATGCGGCGCAGGTCTTCGGGAGAGATCAAGGCATGTTCACCGCGCGTTAGAGCGGGCATGGGCCCGCAATGCCGAACCATTATGCGGCGTCATGGACGGCCAACTCAAGCCCGGCGCACCAAGCGGGGTTTGGTACGGGCTCTTCGGTTCATTCGGCCCGGATCTCTGCGGGCTCGTGCCGCCGGGTCGCCGCCCAGAACAGCAGCGCCAACAGGCTGATCGAGGCTCCCAGCACGCAGACGCCAGTCCAGCCTGCGCGGGCATGGACCATGGTTGAGGCGATCGAGCCCAGCGCGCTGCCCAGCGAATAGAAGACCATATAGCCGCCGACGAGCCGGCTTCGGGCATCGGGCCGCACCGCGAAGATCATGGTCTGGTTGGTGATATGCACGGCCTGGATCGCGAGATCGAGCAGGACAACGCCGATGATCAGGTTCCAGAGCGATGCGCTCATCGAGGCGATCGGGACCCAGGACAGCACCAGCAGGCCCAGCGAAAGACCGGTGACGCGCTGACCGAATCCTCGGTCCGCGAGGGATCCGGCACGGGCGGCAGCAAGTGCCCCCGCCAGCCCGACGAGACCGAACATCCCGATCTCGGTATGGGACAGGGAGAAAGGCGCGGTGGTGAGCGGCAGGACCAGCGACGTCCAGAACACGCTGAAACTGGCGAAGATCAACAAGGCGAGCACGGCTCGTACCCGCAGAACCGGCTCCTTGACGAACAGGTCGACGACGGACGCGAGCAGCTCCGGATAGGAGATCCTCGTCGCGGCGCGCTCATGCTTCGGCAGCACCCGGAACAACAGGAAGGCCATCAGCACGGAGAGCACGGCCGACGCCAGATAGACCAGGCGCCAGCCCCCGATATCGGCGAGCACTCCCGAAACGAACCGCGCCAGGAGAATGCCGATCACGATCCCGCTCGTGATCCTGCCCACGGTCCGCCCGCGCTCCTCGTCTGCCGCCATGCTGGCCGCAAAGGCAACGAGCACCTGCACGACGACTGCGAGCAGGCCAACTGCCACCATCCCCGCCAGCAGGACGGCTGCGCTCGGGGCCAAGCCGACGACAAGCAGTGCCAGGCCTGAGAGCAGCGCTTGCGTGCCGATCAACCGCCGACGATCGAGCAGATCGCCAAGCGGTACGATGAAGACCAGCCCGAGCGCGTAGCCAATTTGCGTCACCGTCACCACGCCGCCGATCGCGGCCGGACTGATCGCGAGATCGCGCGCCATCACATCGAGCAGCGGCTGGGCATAATAAATATTTGCCACGCTGAGGCCGCAGGCGACGGCGAAGAGCAGCGTTACCGCGTGGGAGAGGCCCTGGCGCGCGCTGGCTCCGTCTTCCTGTCCCGGGGCATTGCGGCCGCTGGGAGGCTCGACCCGGGATATGGCGGGGGTGGCTGAATTCAGAGGCTTCATTAGGTTATCCCATGCAACATGGTTCTATAATAGAACCATGTTGCATGTAGCTGAATCCAGTCCTATTTTGGAACCGGACATCACGGGGAAGTGAGACGGAAACCGATGGTCAAACGCACCAGCCTCAGGGATGCGGATTGCCCCGTCGCCCGCGCCCTGGACGCAATCGGCGACTGGTGGTCTCTCCTGATCATTCGCGATGCGTTCAGCGACGTGCGGCGCTTCGGTGAATTCCAAAAGAGCCTCGGCGTCGCCAAGGGCATCCTCGCCGCACGGCTGCGCAATCTTGTCGAACTCGGCATTCTTGAGATCGCGCCCGCTTCGGATGGCAGCGCTTATCAGGAATATGTGCTGACGCAGAAGGGCCGCGGCCTGTTCGTCGTCGTTGCTGGATTGCGGCAATGGGGGGAGGACCAGTGCTACGAGCCGGGCGAGCCCCATTCCGCACTCATCGACAACGAAACCGGGCAGCCCGTCGGGCGCCTCGAACTGCATTCCGCCGACGGGCGGGTCCTTGGCCCGCTCAACACGACCGTGCGCTTGGCCGCACCACCGTCCACACGGCCCCATGGCGGGGCCTGAACCTGCAGTCGACCGGCCGCATTTGCCTATGGGCGAGCCTCAACGCACCAGCGCAAATGCGACCGACGCAATCAGCAGGACCGCGAAGACGATATTGATGGCCCGATTCAGCCGCGGCCGACGAAAACAGCGGGTCAGCGCCGCTCCCGTGGCGAGCCAGAGCAGATTGACCGCGGCGATGATCGCCATCAGCACCGCCGCCTTCGCCAGCGCATCGGCGGCAACCCGCTCGCGCAACAGGACAAAACCGGAGAACAGCGCCGCCATCGCCGCATAGCCCTTCGGGTTGACGAGCGACAGCAGGGCACCTGCTGCGAAGGACGGTCGCTCGCCGCGTTCGCTCGCCTCGCTCAGGGGCGGCGCAGTGGCGATGCGATAGGCCAGATAGAGAAAATACCCGGCCGCAGCGACCGTCACCACTGGCGCTACGCCAGGCAGCGCCATCAGCATCCCGACCATGCCGCTGGCGGTGATCGCGATGACCGCGGCCATACCGCTGGTGATGCCGGCAGCATAGACGAGCCCCTCGCGGGCCCCGAAGGCAGCACCGGTTGCAGCCAGGCTCAATGTGGCAGGTCCGGGACTGCCCGCGAGTGCGAGCCCGGCAAGGACGAAACCGAACAACCCCTCCATGCTGCGCCTCCACTGGTGGATGAGCAGCATGTTGTCAGGCCCGGGCGGCTGAATGTCTTGAACGATCGTGCGGACCAAACCGGACGGCGGAGGTCATCCCCCTGGGACGACCCCGGTCAGGTCCGTCTACTCGGCCGCTCTCGGCATGGCCAATGCCGCAGCCGAGCCGTCACGCAGCCGGGCCAGGAGATCGGTCTCCTCGGCCTTGGCCTGCTTGAGGTGGCGTTCCTTGACATGGCCAAAACCACGGATCTTCTCCGGAATTGCCGTCAGTGCCACGCAGAGCGCATGGTTCTCCGGTGTCAGCCGGTTCACCAGCTCGCCGATCAGCGCGTCGTATTCAGCGATCAGCCGGCGCTCCGTTCTGCGCTCCTCGGTACGGCCGAAGATGTCGAAGGCCGTGCCGCGCAGGCCCTTCAGTTTCGCCAGCAGGCCGAAGGCCTTCATCATCCAGGGGCCGAAGCTCATCTTCCGCGGCAGGCCGGTATGGGGATCGACCTTGGCGAGCAGAGGCGGCGCGAGATGAAACTCGTAGCGCAGCCTCTCACCCGAAGCGCTGTCCTTCTCGAAGGTGGCGGCCACCTGCTTCTGGAACGAGCCATCGGCATAGAGCCGCGCGACCTCATACTCGTCCTTGTAGGCCATCAGCTTGAAGAGATAGCGCGCCACGCTTTCGGCAAGCGCGCTCTGCCCCGGCATGACCTGCACTTCCTTGACCTGGATGCGCGCGACAAGATGGCGATAGCGCGCCGCATAGGCCGCATTCTGGTAGGCAGTGAGATAATCGACGCGACGCGCGATGATCTCTTCCAGCGTCTCGGAGAGATGCCGCGCCCGTGTCGGCGCCTTGGCCTCCGCAAGGGCAGAGATCAGAGCGTCCGGATCATGCGCCGCACGCCGGCCGAGCTCGAAGGCCTGCTTGTTCATGGCGATCGCTTCGCCGTTGAGCTCGATCGCTCGGAGCAGCGAGGCGCGCGACAGCGGCACGCCGCCGAACTGCCACGCATAACCGAGCATGAACATGTTCGCGGCAATGGCGTTGCCGAGGAAAGCGTTCGCAGCCGCCGTCRCATCGACGAGATGCGTCCGCTCACGCCCTGATGCCGAGATGATCGCCCGTTTCAGCCGCTCGATCGGCAGCGAGAAATCGGCATTGCGGGTGAAATCCCCCGGCATGCTCTCGGCCGTATTGACCACGACGATCGCGCCGTCCGGTCGTATCGCGCCAAGGACCTTCTTCGAGCCAGTGACGGTGAGATCGCAACCGAGCACCAGATCCGCCTGACCGGCGGCGACGCGAATGGCGTGAATGTCTTCGGGCCGCGGCGCGAGCTTGACATGGCTGAAGACCGCCCCGCCCTTCTGGGCAAGACCGGCCATGTCGATCATGCCGCAGCCCTTGCCCTCGAGATGCGCCGCCATGCCGAGAATGGCGCCGATCGTCACCACGCCGGTGCCGCCGACACCGGTGACAACGACCGCGAAACTGCGATCGAGGGCCGGAACCTGCGGCTCTGGAAGCTCGCCTGCGCTGAGCGCGCCGGCATCGAGCCGGCGCGGCGCCGCCTTCTTCGGCCGGGCGCCATGCACGGTAACGAAGGAGGGGCAGAAGCCCTTCACGCAGGAAAAGTCCTTGTTGCAGTTCGACTGGTCGATCTGGCGCTTGCGGCCGAACTCGGTCTCCAGCGGCTGCACCGAGACGCAGTTCGACTGCACGCCGCAATCGCCGCAGCCTTCGCAGACGAGTTCGTTGACGATCACCCGCTTGTCGGGATCGGGATAGGCGCCACGCTTGCGCCGGCGGCGCTTCTCGGTGGCGCAGGTCTGGTCGTAGAGCAGCAACGACACGCCCGGAACCTGCGCAAGCTCGCGCTGCACGGCATCGAGGTCATCGCGATGATGGATCGTCGTGCCGGCGGGCCATTGCGTGCCCGGCGGGTATTTGTCCGGTTCGTCGCTGACCACCGCGACGCGATGCACGCCTTCCGCTGCGATCTGGCGGGCCATCTGGTCGGGCGTCAGATGCCCTTCCGCCTGCTGGCCGCCGGTCATGGCGACCGCATCGTTATAGAGCAGCTTGTAGGTGACGTTGACGCCAGCAGCGACCGCCCAGCGGATCGCGAGCGAGCCGGAATGAGTATAGGTGCCGTCGCCGAGATTCTGGAAAACGTGCTGGCGCGTCGAGAACGGCGCTTCGCCGATCCAGTTCGCGCCTTCTCCGCCCATCTGGGTGAAGCCTGCAGTGCTCCGGTCCATCCACTGCACCATGTAATGGCAGCCGATGCCCGCATAGGCGCGCGAGCCTTCGGGCACCACGGTGGAACTGTTATGCGGGCAGCCCGAGCAGTAATAGGGCGTGCGCTTGGCGATATCCTGCGCCTCGGCGAGGCGCCCCTGCGCCTGGGCGATCTCCTCGAGCCGGCCCCGTAGCACAGGGTCGTCCTTGTATTGCAGCAGCCGCGCGCCAAGCGCGATCGCGACGTCGTTGGGATCGAGCGCGCCATGGACCGGAAAGAGCCATTCGCCCTTCTCGTCCTTCTTGCCGATCACCATCGGCTGGTGCTTGGAGCCATAGAGCTCCTCGCGGACCTGCACCTCGATCAGCGAGCGCTTTTCCTCGACCACCATGACGAGATCGAGCTTTGAGGCAAAATCCTTCAACTCGCTCGGATCGATCGGCCAGGGACAGGCGACCTTGAACAGCCGGATGCCGAGGTCATTGGCGCGAACCTCATCGATGCCGAGGTCTTCCATCGCCTGGCGGACATCGAGATAGGATTTTCCGACGGTGATGATGCCGATGCGCGGCTTCTTCCCCCCGGATGTGATGGTCTGGTTGAGCTTGTTGGCACGCAGATAGGCAAGCATCGCGGCGCGCTTGTGGATATGCAGCCGCTTCTCCTGATCGACGAAATCCAGCTCGCGGCGGATGCTCAACCCGCCCGGCGGCATGACGAAATCGTCCGGCGTCACGATCTTGACCCGGTCGACCGAGCCATCGACGGAGGCCGTCGACTCGATATTGTCCTTCACGCATTTGATGCCGACCCAGACCGAGGCAAAGCGCGAGAGCGCGATGCCGTGCAGGGAATAATCCATGATCTCCTGAACACCGGCCGGGTTCAGGATCGGCATCATCCGGTCGACGAAGACGAACTCGGTCTGATGCGCATTGGTGGACGATTCAGCGGTGTGGTCGTCGCCCATCAGGCAGATGACGCCGCCATGGGGCGAGGTGCCGGCCATGTTGCCATGGCGGAAGACGTCGCCGCTGCGGTCTACGCCCGGGCCCTTGCCGTACCAGAGCGCGAAGACGCCGTCATGCTTGCCTTCGCCCTGCAGCTCGGCCTGCTGCGTGCCCCAGACCGCGGTCGCGGCCAGATCCTCGTTCAGCCCCGGCTGGAAGACGATATCGGAGGCCTTGAGCTGTTTGCCGGCCCGTAGCAATTGCTGGTCGAGCCCTCCCAGCGGCGAGCCGCGATAGCCCGAAACGAAGCCCGCCGTGTTCAGGCCGGCGCGGCGGTCGCGCTCGCGCTGGACCATCAGCATGCGGGCGATCGCCTGCGTTCCGGTCAGGAATATCTGCTGTTTCGAAAGGTCGTATTTGTCGTCCAGCGCGACCTCGCGCAACAGGCCGGCCTCGGCCAAGTCTGCGGTGCCGGATTTCTGTTCCATCTCGGCCATGTCCGACCTCCCCGATCGTCCCGTTACGGCAGAATGGGGCCAGTTGGTCCGGCCTCCAACTTGATATTATGTCAGTAATGCTGACATATCGCCTCGTTACGGTCAATCACCCTGGGATCGTTCCAGAATGCGCCGCGATTTGGCCCCCTTTGCGAGTGATGGGTGGGCTTGAACCGGCCTTGGCATCGGCCGCCGTTTACGGTTGGTTAACCATGTCGGGCCAGCTTCGCCGCTGAAATCGAGGGATTCCCTGTCGTGACCCGATGCCGCCGCGGCCTTCTCATTCTCGCCGGACTTGCGGCCTGGTTCGGGTTCACCGGCCTCGCGGCCGCGCATCCCCATGTCTTCGTCAGTGCGCGCACCGAGATCATCTACGCCCCCGACGGCAGCGTGAAGGCTCTGAAGCATATCTGGAGTTTTGACGAGGCCTATTCCGCCTTCATCACGCAGGGGCTCGACAAGAATGGCGACGGCAAGCTCACGCCCGACGAGCTGACGGAGCTCGCCAAGGTCAACATGGAATCCCTGCCCGATGTCGGCTTCTTCACCATCGCCAAGGCGAACGGCAAGGTGCAGGCCTTCGGCGAGCCAAGCGAGGCTGCGCTCGCCTTCGAGAACAAGATCCTGACCTTGACCTATGTCCTGCCCCTCAAGCAGCCAGCCACCGCCAATCGGTCCTTCGGCATCGAGATCGGTGACCCGACCTATTTCGTCGCCTTCGACATCGCCGAGGCCGCTGACGCCGTGATCGCGCGCGATGCACCCAAGGGCTGCGTCGTCCGCATCGCTCGTCCGCCCAAACTCGACGCTGCCGTCCAGCAGAAGCTCGCGCAGGAAGACATCACAGCCCAGCCCGACATGAGCGGATACCAGGTCACGACGCGCGCGCTGGTCGCATGTCCCTGAGTCTCGCGCGTTCGACATCGCTACGCCTGCCGATCGTCTCGCGTCGGCTCGCCCTGATGGCCCTCGCGCTTCTGGCCGTTGCCGGCACCCTTGCCGTGCTGGCCTATGTGATTGCCAGCGTAAGCCCACCACCGCCCCCGCCACCGCGCAACCCCTTCGGGACTGCCCTGCCCCGCGAGGCCCTGCCTTCGACGACGGGCATCGGCGCGCTGCTCCTGTCCTGGCAATCGGCCTTCTATCGCGAACTCACCGCGACGCTGAAGGCGATCCACGCCAGCGGCGCAGCCCTGCCCGGCTTGCTTGCTCTGGCCTTCGGCTATGGCGTCTTTCATGCAGCCGGCCCCGGCCACGGCAAGGCAGTGATCTCCGGCTATATCGTCGCCGATAATCGCGGCCTCAGGCGTGGCCTCGCCTTGAGCTTTGCCGCCGCGATCCTCCAGGCGCTGGTCGCCATTGCACTGGTCCTGACCCTGACGATCGCCTTGAGAACGACCGCTGCGACCATGAGCGCGACGACGACGCTGATCGAGCAGGCGAGTTTCGCGCTGGTCGGGCTGGTCGGACTATGGGTGCTTTGGCGCAAGGCCGGGGCGCTGCTCGCCCTGTCGGGCGATGCCGCCGCCCATGATCCGGCCTGCGACCATGTTCACATGCCCGGTCCCGACGAGATCGCCCGATTGCGCGGCTGGCGTGAGATGGCCGGCGTGGTTTTCGCGGCCGGCCTGCGTCCTTGCGCCGGCGCTCTCATTATTCTCGTCTTCGCCTTCTCGCAGGGGCTGCTCTGGGCCGGCATCGCCGCGACCTTCGCCATGGCGCTCGGCACGGCCCTGACCACGGGAGCGCTTGCTGCGCTCGCGGTCTTCTTCAAGTTCGCAGCCCTGAAACTGGCCGGAGGCAGCAGCCTGCGCGGAGCAAGAGTGATCGCAGGGCTCGAACTGCTCGCCGCCGCTTTCGTCGCCGTGCTGGGCGCAGCACTCTTCCTCGGACTCTGGGTGACCCAGGGAAGCTGAGCCCCCGATGCCGCCGCGCTTGCGTCCGTTTTGCTTCGTCGCCCTTACTTGGCCGTCGCCTCGTAGGTGAAGAGCACCGACTTGTCGTCATCCGGGATGAAATGGGCCCGCACGCCGTCAGCAGTCGGCTCGACCCAGAACGGGTTCTGCGTCATCGGCAATCCAGACGGCGACCAGAGCTCGATCGGTACCTGATAGACGGGCCGATTATCCCTGAGGTCGACGATCTCGAACCCGCCGAGGCGAAAGATCGGTCCGTCTTTCGTCGCGCGATAGGCGTTGAGGCCGGAGCAGAGCATCCGGCTCATGCCGATATAGTGGCAGTCCTGATAGTCGATATAGAGCGCGGGATTGATGACCCGCAGTTGTTCAGGCGCCACGTCTGGATTGGTCACCCGGCCCTCGCCGTCCAGGGTCCATTTGTAGAAGCGGCGCGAACCCCAGCTTACCCCATGCAGCGATTTGTCGTCGGTATTGTGGACGATGCCGCCGATATGGTCCTTGAAGCGCAGCACCTCGGTCGCCTTCAGCGTCTCCGGATCGACCTTGTAGACGATCGACTGACTATTCGGCCGATACTCGGCAACCGTCACCCAGATATGCTTGCCATCGAAGTCGATCCCGCCGGGGTGGTACATCGAGCCCTCGCCGAGCGTGATGCTGGCCAGGAGCTTCCCCTCGGCATCGACCTTGAAGAGATGGCCGACGCCCTCGCCGGTATCACGATCATAGCCATCGCGGGGTTCGGAGAAGCGGGTCGTCGGCTTCGTGATCTCGACCGAGGAGACGAAGAAGGCATCGCCGATCTTCAGCATGCCTTGCGGGTGATGTGTCGGGAATTGCAGCGGAACGGCAGCTTTCTGCGTCCATTGCGTGTTGCGGGTGAGCTTTTCGATACGCCCGTTGAGGGCCGGATCGGCCGCATGGGCAGGCGCGGTCAGCAACAAACCGGCAAGGCCGACCAGGCAAGTCATCGTCTTTTTCATCAGGGCCTCCCAGACCGCATGTTTCTCCGAAAGCAGAGCCGATGCCGATTGCGATGTCGTCCCCTATCCAGCGCCCGACAAACTCATGTGACAAGTCCACGCCGCAGTGATGCCGAAGCGTTGCGCGCCCTCAGCTCACGCGCTGCGGGTCGTTCTCCAGCAGGATCGGCTTGCCATGCGGCGTCGCCTCGGCCGCGCGCTCCCAGGACGCCGCGAGCGCTTCGACGCCCTCATGCGAGGCCAGCCCCTTGGCGATCAGGAGATGCTCCAGCGCCTCGCACCAGCGTTCGTAATAATCGGAACCGTCGCGGCAGCCGCCGGCCGCGACCGCCTCCCGGATTTCGGCCCCGAGGGCTTGCGCCCATTCCTGCGCGGAAAAGATGCCCCGGTTCTGCAGCGCAACGACCAGCGCAAAGGCCTGGGCCTGCCAGGGTTCCGCAAAGACCGGCCCTTCCGCATCGCGCGGGATCGGCGTGCCCGCTGCGAGCGCATCGGCAAGGGCTGCGTCAGGCCGGTTCAAGATAGCTCTCCCACGCCTCGACGCTGACGCTGGACGTCGGGTCCGCATCGCGGCCCCAGAGTTCGGGGCCACTGAAGACCACGGTATAGAGCCATTGCGCTGTTTCCGGTGCACCATGGGCGCCGGTATCGGGGAAGACGTGGTTGCCGCGGATTGCCTCGATCCGGCCGAGCTTGCCGCGGGCATAGCGTGGCAGGCGAGTATGGCCGGCCGGGTGCATCACGATGGCGCGCACACGATCGCCGACAGCAAACAGCGCCGACGCCGAAGCCTCGCGCTCATAGGGAAAGCCACGCCGCAACACGGCTGGGACATCTGCGCCGTTCAGCACCCGTTTAGGCGTCGTCCCTGCCCCTGCGGATGTCCCGCTGTCCATCTCGGCCGGCGTCGCAAAGCCGTGCCGCTGCAGCACCGTCCGCAACCCTTCGTACCAGATCTCGTAATAGGAGAAGGAAAGGTAATCTGCCGGCGGGATGCTCTCGCGCGCATGCCGGATCTCGTCGATGGTCCAGTGCCCCATGGCGCCTGCCGCGACGTTCAGCGCGAGCATGCGGCTCTCCCATCCGCCATGGAAGACCGGCTCGTTCGGCTCCGGCATAACGGGCCCGAAGCCCATTTGGCCGCCGAGATCCTGCCCGCCATTCATGCTGACGCTCCCGCCTTCGGCAACCCGACGCCGATCATCGAATCCCGCGTGACGATGCCGGCAAGCCTCTCCTCGTCCCAGCCCTCGGTACCGGCAGGGCGCTGCGGGATGACGAGGAAGCGCGTCTCGGCGGTTGAATCCCAAACCCGGATGCGCTGGCCCGCGGGCAGCGTCACGCCAAAATCGGCCAGCACGCCGCGCGGATCGATGACGGCGCGCGAGCGATAGGGCGGCGACTTGTACCAGACCGGCGGCAGGCCGAGCACCGGCCACGGATAGCAGGAGCACAGCGTGCAGACGATCAGATTGTGCTCGTCGGGAGTGTTGAACACCGCAACGATATGCTCCCCGCCACGGCCGCCATAGCCGAGCTCGGCGACGGCCGCCGTGCCGTCCTGCCTGAGCCGTTCTGCGAAAGCGGGGTCCGTCCAGGCCTTCGCCACGACCAGCGCGCCATTGCGCGGGCCGACCTTGGTCTCGTAGGTCTCGACAATGGCATCGAGCGCCGCCGGGTCGACATAGCCCTTGGCGACGAGGAGCGTTTCCAGCGCCTTCACCCGCGCCTCGATCGGCGTGAAGTGATTGTCATGGTCGTGATGATGGTGGTGGTGATCGTGCCCGCTCATGGCAGCCTCCTCACGCAATCCTGATCCGTGCCGCCCGCTCGAACTTGACGGCGAAATCCACAAGCGACTTGTCCGAGCCCTTCGGCCCGATCAGAGACAGGCCGAGCGGCGCCTCGTCGCGCTGGGCCGCCGGAATCGTCACCTGCGGAAAGCCGGAGAGCCCGGACAGGCAGAGTAGCCGCAGTGCCCGGTTGCGGAAATCCTCCAGCTCGCCTTCGGTCGCGCTGACCAGCGGCGCGATATCCGGCACCGTCGGCAGGATCAAGACACCGTCCGAGCCCAGCAGCCGCGCAAGCTTGGCCCGGAAGGCCTTGCGCAGACTTTCGCCCTTGGCGTAGTCCTCGTCACTCACTGATTTCGAAAAGGCGAAGCGCTCGGCGACGCCCGGTCCGAGCGGCGGATGGAACCGCTCGATCATCGCGCCGTCGGCGTTCCAGGCATCGCGCCCTTGCACCCAGCGGAACGCCCAATAGAGCGCATCGATATCGCGCGCGACCTTGACGGTCTCGGGCTGACCCATCAGCGGCATCGCGCGCTGCACGACATTGCGCAGCACATTCTCGGCATCCGGCGTCGCTTGCGCAAACATGTCCTGTGCCAGCAGGAGACGCGGGATCTCCGGCAGGACCGACCGATCCTTGCCGAGCACGACATCGGCGACGCGGGCAAAGGTCTTGCCGTCGCGCGCGAACCAGCCCGGTGTATCCAGGCTCTCGGCCAGCGGCCAGGTCCGCTTCAGTGAAAGTCGGCCATGTGTCGGCCTGATGCCGAACAGCCCACCATAGCTCGCGGGCGCGCGGACAGAGCCGCCCGTGTCGGAGCCAAGCGCGATATCGGCAAGCTTGCCGGCAACGGCCGCCATCGAGCCCGAGGACGAGCCGCCGGTGATGCGGTCGGGCGCAGCCGGATTGATCGGCGCGCCGAAATGCGCGTTCTTGCCATTCATCGAAAAGGCGAGTTCGTCGGTGATCGTCTTGCCGACGAAGCGAGCCCCGGCATCCAGCAGCGCCTTCACGATCGGCGCCGTCTTGGTCTTGATCCCCGACTGCGCCAGCACCGTCGGCGAACCCGCCCCCGTGGGGTAACCCTTGACGTCGAACAGGTCCTTGACCGCGAGCGTCAGTCCGGCGAGCGGGCCATCCGGCGCGTTCTTAACCGGCGCGTCCGGATAGGGCATGAAACAGCGGAAGGGATCGTCCTTGACCATCAAGCTCAAACTCCCCTCGCATCGCCATCGGAGCGCGGATCATGCGTCGCTTCGACATGGCCCTTCTGATGTTTCACCAGCATGCCGGCATGGCCGAAGCTGTCGGCATAGGCTTCGCTGTACTCCTCGACCGGGTGGCCGGCGGCAGTGAGCCTCGCGAGCAGCATCGGATCGAACCGGCTTTCCAGCTTGAGCGAAAGCGAACCGGCACCCCAGGTCTTGCCGAAGAGCCAGCGCGGCGCATCGACTGCGGTCGCGGGATTCTGGCCGAACCGATAGCGCGTCAGGATCTGCGCCTGGAACTGCGGCTGGCCGTCGCCGCCCATCGCGCCATAGGATACCACGCGCCCGTCATCGAAGCGGGCGAGCGGCGGATTCAACGTGTGGAAGGGCTTGCGGCCCGGCGCCAGCGGATTCAGCGCGGCCTTGTCGAGCGAGAAGGAGACGCCGCGATTCTGCCAGTGGATGCCGGTCTTGGGCAGGACGCATCCCGAGCCATATTCCCAATAGATCGATTGGATATAGGAGACGGCGAGCCCGTTGCCGTCGATCGCGCCCATCCAGACCGTGTCGCCCTCGCGCGGCGCGAAGGGCCAGCTCGCGGCCCGCTTGCGATCGATCGCCGCCGCCTCGCGGGCGAGGACCGGATCCGTGAGGAAGCTCGCAGGATCCGCCTTCATGTGGGCCGGATCGGTGATCTGCCGATCGCGGATGGCAAAGGCTCGCTTGGTCGCTTCGACCAGCCCGTGATGATGGTCAAAACCCTCCGCCCGCGTCACGCCGAGCTTCTCGAAGATGCCGAGGATCAACAGCGAGGCGAGCCCCTGGGTCGGAGGCGGGAAGTTATAGACGGTCAGACCCGGCAGCTTCAGCGACAGCGGCTGCACCATGCGCGCCTTGAAGCCCGCGAGATCCGCCCGCGTAACCGGCGCGCCGATCGCATCGAGATCGGCGCCGATCTCCCTACCGATATCGCCGCGGTAGAAATCATCGAGCCCGGCATCGGCAAGCTGCTTGAAGGTCCCGCCGAGCGCGTCCGGCTTCCGGCGCGCACCGGCTGTCGGCCGTTCGCCGCCCGGCCAGAAGAAACTCGAGAAACCCGGTGCAAGCTTGGTGGCCTCGGCCTCCTGCGGCCAGGTCCGCAACTCCGAATCCGAGACGGCATAACCGGCGTCGCAATGAGTGATCGCATCGGCGAGCAGATCGCGCACCGGCATTTTCCCGCCGAGTGCCTTCGCCAGCTCCAGAGCGGCCTGCCAACCGCCGACCGCACCGGCAACCGTCACCGCCGCATCGGCGCCGCGCGAGGGGATGCTGTCATGTCCCTTCTCGCGATAGCGTTCGATTGTCGCCAATGCGCCCGCCGGGCCGCAGGCCTCGATCGCATGCACCTTGCCGCC
Source organism: Allobosea sp. 05T433 (assembly GCF_056396065.1). NCBI lineage: Bacteria > Pseudomonadati > Pseudomonadota > Alphaproteobacteria > Hyphomicrobiales > Alloboseaceae > Allobosea > Allobosea sp. 05T433. Next base: position 79,505 of record NZ_JBFTKS010000008.1, read on the forward strand.
AGGCTCGTGCACCAGCCAGAATCCGTCGCCGCCGATGGCGTTCATATGCGGGTAGACCACGGCAATGGTCGCCGCCATCGCCACCATGGCCTCGATCGCATTGCCCCCCTCGGCGAGAACAGCGCGTCCGGCTTCCGAAGCAAGACGATGCGGCGCAGCAGCGGCCCCGGTCGAGAAAACAGGCGTATCGATCATCGAGGGGTTTTCAATCCAGCGGGGAGCAACCATTTGCCGAGTGGCGCGATTTTGTTGCATGCCGGCAGCGCGTCGGCTAGGTCGTAGCGCGCATGAATTCTCAAGGAACGAACATGGCTGAAGAGCGTGGCACCTGGCGTACCCTGATCATGGTGATCTCGCTGGGCATCCTGATCGCTGTCGAACTCTTCGGCGTCGCGCTGGCATCGGGCTGGGCCCTCGCCGGGCTTTTCGAGCTCGGCCATATCGTCGGCTATATTCTGATGGCTCTGTTCTCGGGCTTCGCGGCCTACGGGATGCTCGCCTTCATGCGTCGCGTGTTCAAGTTCGAGCATATCGGCGAGCGCCACTGAACTCAGCCACACGGCCTCAGCCGCAGGGTTTGAGAACGACCGGATCGGCCTCTTCGGGCAGATAGCTGCCCATTGGCCGGCAAGCTGCCCCGACACAGATCGTCCAGTCCGCCGTCGCGCCCGAGCGCCGCATCACGACCTCGGGGAGTGCCGGCAAGGCCGGTGTCCAGCGCCAGAAGCCGTCGCGCAATCTCGCGCCGTCGGGCGGGTCCATGCCGGCTCCTGATCCTTCGATGCGGGCCTCGACGAGCCGCAGACCGTCTGGCGTCTCCCTCCAGACCTCTTCCCACAGCGTCTTCTGTACCGAATGCCGCCAGCCGAGCGTGATCTCGTCGGCGCCGAGCGCGACGACGAGTGCGCCGGCCGCCAGGCACAGGCTCACGCTGTGCTGCTCGCCCGCTGGCCGCGCGTCTCCCTCCAGTGGCGTGCAACCAACGCGGCAGCGAGCAGATAGCCGAGCGCGTCGCTATAGGCGAACTCTCCGAACAGGAACACCGCAGCCACGAAGGCGAGGATGCGTTCCGTCACGTTGAGACGGTCGAACAGATAGCCGATGGCAACGATCCCGAAGAGACCGATGGCGACGCTGGCCTTGAAAACGGCGTAGATCACCGAAGGCCAGAAGCCGATCACGGCCGACATCGGATCGCCCTGTTGCAGCATCAGTGCCGGCGAATAGACCGCGATGAAGGGGATGACGTAGCCCGCAAGCGCCACCCGCATCGCCTCCCAGCCAATCTTGTCCGGATTTTCCTTCGCAATCGGCGCTGCCGCGAGCGCCGCCAGGGCCACGGGCGGCGAGAGATCGGCCATGATGCCGTAATAGAACGCGAACATGTGGCTCACGATCAGCGGTACGCCGAGTTGCTCCAGCGCAGGGGCCGCCAAGGCTGCCACGATGATGTAGGTCGGGATCGTCGGGATCCCGGTGCCGAGCAGGATCGACAGGATCATCGTCAGGACCAATGCCAGGAACAGGCTGGTCTTGCCGAGCCCGATGACCCAGGCGCCGAAGGTCGTGCCGATGCCCGTCTGCGTCATCAGGCCGATGATGGTTCCAACGATCGCGCACGCGATGCCAACAGGCAGCGCGGTCTTGGCCGCATCGGCCAGCGCATTGCGGCAGATCACCAGCGTGGCGCGACCGCCGATGGTGAGGGCGTTCAGGGCGATCAAACCGGCGATCAGCCCTGCGACAACCCTGACGTCCATCCCGTTGCGCAGCAGCGCACCCGCAATCAGGCCGAGGCCCACCCAGAAGATCACCCGCAGCGTCATCGTCTTGAACCCGAGCGCGACACCGGTGCCCAGCAGCAGGCCAACGGTCAGCGCTAGACCGATCGTGCCGGCGAAGAGCGGGGTGAAGCCGTGGAACAGCATGAAGACCAGCACGGCGAGCGGCAGCGCCAGATACCAGCGCTCGCGCAGGGCCTTGAGCGGGCTGGGCAGCAAGCGCCGCTCGATGCCTTTGAGGCCGTGTTTGCCTGCCTCGAGATGCACCATCCAGAACGCCGAGGCGAAATAGAGCACTGCCGGGATTGCTGCGGCCTTGACGATCTCCGAATAATCCACGCCCAGCGTCTCGGCCATGATGAAGGCGGCCGCCCCCATCACGGGCGGCATGATCTGCCCGCCCATCGAGGCAGTGGCTTCGACTCCGGCGGCGAAGGCGCGCCGATAGCCGAACTTGATCATGAGCGGGATCGTGAACTGCCCGACCGTGACGACATTCGCGACACCCGAGCCCGAGATCATGCCCATCAGGCCGGAGGAGAACACCGCGACCTTGGCGGGGCCCCCACGCGCGCTGCCGAAGAGCCCAAGCGAAACGTCATTGAAGAGGTGGATCATCCCGGCCTTCTCCAGGAAGGAGCCGAAGACGATGAAGAGGAAGATATAGGTCGCCGACACATAGGTCGGCACGCCGTAGAACCCCTCAGTGCCGAAGGACAGATGGCCGATGATCTGATCGAAACCGTAGCCGCGATGATTGAGCGGCGACGGCAGGTACTGGCCGAAGAACCAGTAAAGCAGGCACACACCGCACATGATCGGCAGGGCATTGCCCATCAGCCGCCGCGCGGCCTCGAAGATGAGAACGATCAGCAGCGTTCCAACCACGAGATCGGCGGTCGAGGGATCGCCATCGCGCAGGATCAGATCGGCGTAGAAGACGAGCTGATAGAGGCCGACACCGAAACCGATGACACCCAGCGCCCAGCCAGCCCAGCGCCCTGCATTGGTCTTCGCCTTGAAATTGGCGACGAGGCCGAAACTGAGCAGCAGAAGGAAGCCGACATGGACGCCGCGCACCGCCTGGCTCGGCAGCACATGCCAGGCTGAGATCGCGATCTGGAAACAGGCGAATGCGAGCGCGACGGCATAGGCTAGCAAGCCCCAGCGGCCGGGCCCGAAACCCGGCGGAAAGCCGTGCTCGAAATTGTCGAGCGCCGCATTCTCGACCGGCGTTTCGCTCGCGCCCGAAAGCGCGTGCAGTTGGTCCGTCTGACTCGTCATCGCGTCGCATATCCCAATGGCGTGCGCATGCGCCGGCGCCGCCTGCCCGAAGGCCAGCGCCGGGAGAGTTAAATGCGAGAGCTGATCAGGACCCGACCTTGAGGCCCTTTTCCTTCAGATAGCGCGCCGCGCCCGGATGCAGCGGCACCGGCATGCCCTCGAGCGCGCTCTCGAGCTTGATCGCCTTGCCGGCCGAGTGCGCTGCGCCAAGTTCCCCGAGATTATCGAAGATATTCTTCGTCATCTGGTAGACGAGCTCCTCCTTCACCCCCTCATGAGTGACGAGGTAGTTCACCACTGCCGCCGTGTTCACCGCGGCCGCCTGGCCGCCATAGGTGTTGGCGGGAATGGTCGCGCTGACGAAAGGCGCTCCGGCCTTGTCGATGACCGCCTTCGGCACTTCGACGACGACGATCTCGACCGAGGATGCGAGATCGCGGATGGAGGCCACGCCGAGGCCCGCCGACTGAAGCGTCGCGTCGAGCTGGCGGTTCTTCATCAGCTCGACCGATTCGGCGAAGGGCAGATACTCGATCTTGCCAAGGTCCTTGTAGGCCAGGCCTGCCGCCGCGAGGATCGCGCGCGCATTCAGCTCGGTGCCGGATTTCGGGGCTCCCACCGAAAGCCGCTTGCCCTTGAGATCGGCGAGCGTCTTGATGCCGCTTTCCTTGGACGCGACGATCTGCACGAAATTCGGATAGATCGCGGTGATGCCGCGCAATTTCTTCAGAGGGCTCTTGAAGCCGGCATCTTCATCGCCCTTCCAGGCCGCATCGAGGGAATCGCCGAGCGTGAAGGCGAGTTCGCCACGCCCCTGCTGCAGGAGCACGAGGTTCTCGACTGATGCCTTGGTCGCCTGCACCGTCGGGCGGGTGCCCGGAATCTTCTCGCCGTAGATCTTCGAGAGGGCAACGCCCATCGGATAATAGACGCCGGAGGTGCCTCCGGTCAGCACGTTGACGAACTCTTGCGCGCGAGCGCCCGCAGGAGCAGCGGCGATCAGCAAGGCGGTAGCGATACCGGCCAGAGACCGGCCGCGAAACAGCGTCTTCATGGATCCTCCCAGAACCTTAGTTCCCAGCACGAGCGGCCGGGCTTTAACCCTTGTAGAACGGCCCGTTGAGACAAGGAAAGCCCAGGAAATGCATTGCCGGGGCAGCTCCGCCGCGCGCCCGTGACGCTTTCGCCATTTTTCCGGTGCATCCGGCAGGCTCCCGAGCCTGGTTGCCCTTGCCCTTTGGACAGGTTAGCCCGGACAATATTCCCTCAGAAGCGTTCCGAGATCCGTCCAACCATGCAAGCCCGCACGAAATCGCCTTCCCTGGACCGCCGCACGCTGCTCGCCGGCGCAAGCGCCACGGCGGCGCTCGCCGCGCTCGGCTTCGCACCGGCAGCCCTGGCGCAGCAGGGGCTGAAGCTCGGCGAGGCTGAGGCGTTCAGCTTCGAAGGGCTGAAGGCGCGCGCCCGCGACCTCGCGAACAAGCCTTATGCGCCGCCCCCGCCGCCGCGCGCCGATATCCTGGAGCGGATCGATTACGACGCCCATGGCAAGATCAAATTCAAGCCGGAGATGGCCTTGTGGGCGAACGGTCCCTCGCCCTGGCCGGTGACCTTCTTCCATCTCGGCCGCTACTTCCAGAAGCCGGTGCGCATGCATGTCCTGGACAGCGGCAAGGCGCGCGAGATCGTCTATGACGAGAGCTATTTCGAGATGCCGGCGGATTCACCGGCGCGCCAATTGCCGGCGGGAGCGGGTTTCGCGGGTTTCCGCTTCCAGGAGAGCCGCTCCGGACATCCCGGCCGCAAGGGCGAGAAGCTCGACTGGCAGAAGAATGACTGGGTCGCCTTCCTCGGCGCCTCCTATTTCCGCGCCATCGGCGAACTCTATCAATATGGCCTGTCTGCCCGCGGCCTTGCCATCGATCCGGCCGTCGGCGGCAAGCCTGAAGAGTTTCCGGATTTCACCCATATCTGGCTGGAGACGCCGCAGGCCTCGGCCGAGTACGTCGTTGTCTATGCCCTGCTCTCCGGCCCCAGCGTCGCCGGCGCCTATCGCTTCCGGATGCATAGAGGCAAGGGCGTCGACATGGAGATCGAGAAGGCGATCTTCCTGCGCAATGACGTCGCCCGGCTCGGCATCGCGCCCCTGACCTCGATGTACTGGTATTCGGAGACCGCGAAATCGACCGCCGTCGACTGGCGCCCCGAAGTGCATGATTCCGACGGCCTCGCGCTCTGGACCGGCTCCGGAGAGCGCGCCTGGCGCCCCCTCAACAACCCCAGCCGCACCACAGCCTCGTCCTTCGTCGACAACAATCCGCGCGGTTTCGGCCTGATGCAGCGCGACCGCGAGGTCGGTCATTATCTCGACGGCGTCTTCTACGAGCGCCGCCCCAGCCTCTGGATCGAGACGATCGGCCAATGGGGCAAAGGCGCCGTTCAGCTCATCGAGATCCCGACCGACGACGAGATTCACGACAATATCGTCGCGATGTGGGTGCCCGAGGGTCCCGCCAAGGCCGGGGCCGCCTACGAGTTCCACTACAAGCTGCATTGGCTCGCGGACGAGCCCTTCCCCTCGCCGCTCGGCCGCGTCGTCGCGACACGGCTCGGCAATGGCGGCCAGCCCGGGACCACCCGGCCGAAGGGCGTGCGCAAATTCATGGTCGAGTTCAAAGGCCCGGTGCTGGAGAACATTCCCTTCGGCGTGAAGCCCGAGGTCGTGCTCTCGGCCTCGCGCGGCGCGTTCTCCTATGTCTTCGCCGAGGCCGTGCCGAACGACGTGCCCGGCCATTGGCGCGCGCAATTCGACCTGACGGTCGAGGGAGCGGATCCGGTCGAGATGCGCTGCTTCCTGCGCGGCGGCGACACCGTCCTGACCGAAACCTGGCTGTACCAGTATCTGCCGTTCTGAGCGGGAACTGGTTCAGCCCTCCATCTGGCGTTTGCGCACCCGCTCCACTGACACGAACAGGGTATTGGCGGCGCCGGGCTCGACGTTGAACACGTCGAAACTCGGCGCATCCGGATGATCGGCCGGCATGTGCAGCGCCGCGGCCCCCTTGCGGCCGGCAAAGGCCATGATGCGGAAACTCAGCCCGTCAGGCAGGCCGATCTCGATCGCATCGGCCGGAATTTCCGTGACGACGCCGTCACGGACGGCTCTGAAGGTCACTCGGTCACCACTCACGCGCGCGCTCCGGTTCTGCTGCCATTGACCATGGTGGATAACGCCACGGCCGGAAGCCGACAACAATCGCGATCTCGCTTGCTCCGGAGATCGCGTAACATTATATCATTCAGCCATGAGCCATTCGCACCGCCCCGCAGCCGCTGCCCTCTCGGAAGATCCGGGCTGGTCGCTGCTGCGCCTTTCGGCGGCGGGTCGGCTCGGGCTCGCGCTCGGCATCATCGCCTTGCTCTGGCTTGCCACATTTGCAGTCATCTCCTGACGAAAGCTGCCCTTCGTGCCCGCCATTCGCCTCGATGACCTCACGCTCGGGTATGACCGTCACCCGGCGGTTCATCACCTCTCCGGCGAAATCGCCGCCGGAAGCCTGACTGCGATCGTCGGACCGAATGGCGCCGGAAAATCGACGCTGCTGAAGGCCATTGCCGGTGCCTTGACCCCGCTCGACGGGCACCTGACTCTCGCCCGCGGCAAGCGCCTCGCCTATCTCCCGCAATCGGCGGAGCTCGATCGTTCCTTCCCAATCCATGTCTACGATCTCGTTGCCATGGGGCTGTGGGGCAAGGCCGGCATCTTCGGCCGCATCGGCTTTGGAGCGAGGACCAGGATCGAGGAAGCGATCGCCGCCGTCGGCCTGACCGGCTTCGAGCGCCGCCCCATCGGCAATCTCTCCGGCGGCCAGATGCAGCGCGCGCTCTTCGCCCGCCTGCTGCTGCAGGACGCCGATATCATTCTGCTCGACGAACCCTTCACCGCCATCGATGCTCGGACCACGGCCGATCTGCTCGCCTTGGTTCAACGCTGGCATGGCGAGGCGCGCACCGTGGTTGCCGTCCTCCACGATATCGAGACGGTGAAACGCGCCTTCCCCGAGACGCTGCTGCTGGCCCGGGAGGCTGTCGCCTGGGGCGCGACCAACGACGTCCTGACGCCTGAAAACCAGCTCAAGGCCCGGCGCATGGTCGAGGCTTTCGACAGCCATGCGCCCGCCTGCGACCGCGACGCGGCCTGAACCTTCCGCAAACCTGGCACGCCGATGCTCCACGATATTTTCATCGGCCCCTTCGCCGAATTCGACTTCATGCGCCGGGCCCTTGTCGGCGTCTTCGCGCTCGCCGTCTCCGGCGCGCCGATCGGCGTCTTCCTGATGCTGCGACGCATGAGCCTGACCGGCGACGCCATGGCACATGCGATCCTGCCCGGCGCTGCCATCGGCTATCTCGTCGCCGGGTTCTCGCTGCCAGCCATGACGATTGGCGGCCTCGTCGCCGGCTTTGCCGTCGCGCTGGCGGCCGGCGCGGTCGCCCGGCTGACCGTGATGAAGGAGGATGCCTCGCTTGCCGCCTTCTACCTGATCTCACTGGCGCTCGGCGTCACCATCGTCTCGCTGCGCGGCTCGGCGGTCGACCTTTTCCATGTCCTGTTCGGCAATGTGCTGGCGCTGGATGACGATGTGCTGGTGCTGCTTTCGAGTGTCGCGACACTGACCCTGGTCACGCTGGCCTTGGCCTATCGCCCTCTCGTGCTCGAATGCGTCGATCCGGGCTTCCTGCGCTCGGTCAGCCGCTCCGGCGGTGTCGTGCATCTCACCTTCCTTGGCCTCGTCGTGCTCAATCTGGTCGCCGGTTTCCATGCGCTCGGCACCCTGCTTGCGGTCGGCCTGATGATGCTGCCTGCTGCCGCAGCGCGCTTCTGGACAGCCGACATCACGCGACTGATCCTGCTCGCCTCCGGTTTCGGTATCCTGTCCGGCTATGCCGGGCTGGTTGTCTCATACTCGGCCGGCAGCAATCTTCCCGCGGGCCCAGCCGTCATCCTGTCCGCCGGCGCACTCTATCTCGGCTCACTCCTGTTCGGCACGCAGGGCGGGCTCGCACGCCGGCTCTTGCCTCGGTCCCATCTCCAACGTTAGTAATGTTATAGTGTTTCATTATTCGCTGGAAAGCCGCATGTTGAATCGTCGTTGCCTCATCGCCGGGCTCACCGCGGGACTGGCCCTCTCGGCCGCGCCGCTGATCGCGCGTGCCCAGGAGAAACTGCCGGTCGTTGCGAGCTTCTCGATCCTTGGCGACTTCGCCAGGGAGATCGGCGGCGAACGCGTCGCGGTGACGATTCTCGTCGGCCCTGATGGCGATGCGCATGTCTATTCGCCGACGCCGGCCGATGCGAAGAGCGTGGCGGCGGCGAAGCTGGTCCTGATCAACGGGCTCAAATTCGAAGGCTGGTTGTCCCGGCTGATCAAGTCCTCCGGCACGAGCGCAACCGTCGTGACGGCGACGCGGGCAATCTCTCCCCTGAAGCTGCAGGACGACGATCATGACCACGGCAAGTCGGGCGGCCATGATCATGCGGGCGGGGACGACCCTCATGCCTGGCAGAGCGTCGTCAACGCCAGGCTCTATGTCGCGAATATCCGCGATGCGCTGAGCGCGGCCGACCCTGCCGGCAAGGTGGCTTACGAGGCCAATGCCGCGGCCTATCTCGGCAAGCTCGATGGACTTCAAGGCGAGATCCAGGCTGCCGTAGCCCGCATCCCGGTCGACCGACGCAAGGCCATCACGTCGCACGATGCCTTTGGTTATTTCGTCAGGGCCTATGGCATTGAATTCGTGGCGCCACAGGGTGTTTCGACCGAGGCTGAAGCCTCGGCCAGGGACGTGGCGCGCATCATTCGCCAGGTTAAGGCGCAGAAAATTCCGGCGGTCTTCCTCGAGAATATCACCAATCCCCGGTTGATCGAGCAGATCGCGCGCGAAACCGGAGCCAAGATCGGCGGCCGGCTCTACTCCGATGCACTCTCGACCGCATCCGGCCCTGCCGGGACTTACATCGAGATGATGCGACACAATATAAGGCAGATCGAAAAGGCGCTCGGCACAGGCGCAGCGTAAGCTGCGCTGACGAGCGGCACTCGGCAGCAATCAGGTCGTCCCATGTCTGAAAAGATCCCCGTTACCGTGCTCACCGGCTATCTCGGAGCCGGCAAGACCACGCTCCTCAACCGCATCCTCACCGAAGACCACGGCAAGAAGTTCGCCGTGATCGTCAACGAGTTCGGCGAGGCCGGCATCGATGGCGACCTCGTCGTCGGCGCCGACGAGGAAGTCTTCGAGATGAACAACGGTTGCATCTGCTGCACCGTCCGCGGCGACCTGATCCGCATCCTCGACGGGCTGATGAAGCGCAAGGGCAAGTTCGACGCGATCATCGTCGAGACCACCGGCCTCGCCGACCCGGCCCCCGTCGCACAGACCTTCTTCGTCGACCAGGATGTCGGCGATGCGACCAAGCTCGACGCCGTCGTCACCGTGACCGACGCCAAATGGCTGAAGGACCGCCTGAAGGATGCTCCCGAGGCGAAGAACCAGATCGCCTTTGCCGACGTCATCATTCTCAACAAGACCGATCTGGTCACGGCCGAGGAACTGGCCGGGGTCGAGGCGGCGATCCGCGCGATCAACCCCTATGCCAAGCTGCACAAGGCGACCCGCTGCGACGTCGCGATCGACAAGCTGCTCGACCGCAACGCCTTCGATCTCGATCGGATTCTCGACATCGAGCCCGATTTTCTCGAGTCCGGCCATCACCATCATCATTCCGATGATGTGCGCTCGATGTCGTTCACGATCCCCGGCGATGTCGATCCCGACAAGTTCATGCCGTGGATCAACGACATCTCTCAGGCGCAGGGTCCCAACATCCTGCGTTCCAAGGGCATCCTGTCCTTCAAGAACGAGCCGCGCCGCTTCGTTTTCCAGGGCGTGCACATGATTCTCGACGGCGATCTGCAGCGTGACTGGAAGGCAGACGAGAAGCGTGAATCGCGTCTCGTCTTCATCGGCCGCGATCTCGACGAGAACGAGTTGCGCAAGGGGTTTATGGCCTGCGCGGCGTGAGCTAAAGCCACGCCATGGACACGCAGACAAAACCCGTTTCGCTCCGCGAGCATGTCGTCCCGGTCACGGCCGGCGAGCATGTCGTCTCGGCTTCATGGCTCAAGCAGACGCTGGTGTTTGCGCTCGCCGACGGGCGCGTGCTGCGCTGGCATGACGGTGAGGCCGAGAGCATTGACGCCCATGCTGGCGGTATCCTCTCCGCCTGCTCCGATGGCGAGCGCCTGATCAGCGGCGGCGATGACGGACGTGTCGTCGCCACGGCGGCCGAGGGTGAGCCGGTCGAGATCTACCGTGATCCCAAGCGGCGCTGGATCGATGCCGTGACGTTCTCAGGCTCGGGTGCCATCGCCTGGAACACCGGAAAGACCGTCCATGCCCGCGACGACAAGGGCAAGCTCCGGTCCTTCGACTTCGCCTCGACACCGCAGGGCCTCGTCTTTGCACCTAAGGGGTACAGGCTCGCCGTCGCGCAGATGAACGGCGTCTCGCTCTGGTATCCGAACACCGAAGCGAAGCCTGAATTCCTGGAATGGAAGGGGTCGCATCTCGACGTGACCTGGTCCGCCGACGGCCGCTTCGTCGTCTCGTCGATGCAGGAGAACGCGCTGCACGGCTGGCGCCTCGGCGACAAGCCGACGCATATGCGCATGACAGGCTATCCGGCAAAGCCACGCTCGCTGTCCTGGTCGCATGACGGGCTCTGGCTCGCCTCCAGCGGCGCGGATGCGGCCATCATCTGGCCCTTCCAGGGCGAAGGCCCGACGGGCAAGGCCCCGCGCGAGTGCGGCGCGCGCCATGCCAAGGTCACCCGCGTCGCCTTCCACCCCAAGGCGCTCGTGCTGGCCGTCGGCTATGACGATGGCTGCATCCTGCTGGTCCGGCTGACCGATGCCTCCGAGCTGCTGGTGCGCCCTCCGCTCAAGGCCAGCGGTATCACGGCCTTCGCCTGGGACAAGCTTGGCAAGCGCCTCGCCTTCGGCGCCGAGGATGGTGCGGCCGGCATCCTGACCCTGCCGACCTGAGCGATGCGCTTCGGCCTCTTCGGCAAGGACCCTGCGGGCAAGGCCGTCGCTTCGGAAGCGGCCACCCGGATCAAGGCCGAGACCCGGGACCTCCTCGGCCTGCCGGAGCGGGCCGCGATCGCCGTCAACGAGATCCTCTGTGCAGACCCCGCCTGCCCCGGCACCGAGACGGTGATCCTGGTGATGAACCCCGGTGAGAAGACCAGGGCCTACAAGGCGCAGATGCCAATGGCGGAGCTGACGCGGGAGGCCTTGATCGTGACGTTGGAATTGGTCGCGGATCGCTAAAGCATCGGCCCGAAAAGTGGATTGCGGTTTTCCGGAAAGCCGATGCAGACACGAGAGCCAAGTGCCTGAACCGAGGGGTAGCGCGTGACGGACTCACTCTTGATCCGCGATATCGGCGATGATGACGTCGAACAGGTCAGCTCTCTCTGGCGCGCCGCCGGCATCGCGCGCCGCTGGAACGACCCTGAAACCGATATCGCCTTTGCTCGCCGTGATTCGCACTCGACCGTCCTGGTCGCAGTGCTGGACGGCACGATCGTCGCAACGGTGATGGTCGGCGAGGATGGACATCGCGGCTGGGTCTACTACGTCGCGGCTGATCCGGAGCATCAGGGCCAGGGCCTTGGCCGCCGCATCATGGACGCGGCCGAGCACTGGCTCGCCGAACGTGGGGTGTGGAAGCTGAACCTGCTCGTCCGCGGCGACAACGCCAGGGTCAAGCAGTTCTACGAGCACCTGGGCTATACCGACACGCAGTCGACCTGTTTCCAGAAGGTCCTCTCCCGGGCCTGACGCGGCCTCGAACAGCCCGTCACGCCCCCAAGAGATCGATCAGGTGCGGGATCAGCGGCTCGTCGGCCGGCGGCATGGCGAGATCCCGCAGCTTGCCGGGCCGCACCCATTTCAGCGCCTGACCTTCTGCGGAGACGACCGCACCTTCCCAACGCCGGCAGATATAGAGCGGCATCAGCAGGTGGAATTCCGGATAGGCGTAGCTCGCGAAGGTCAGGGGCGCCAGGCAGTCCTCTTTCACGCTGATGCCGAGTTCCTCAGACAGCTCGCGGATCAGCGCCGGCTCCGGCCGCTCCCCCGCTTCGAGCTTGCCGCCGGGGAATTCCCACAGTCCGGCAAGCGACTTGCCCTCCGGACGCTGCGTGACGAGAACGCGGTTGTCGGTATCGATCAGTGCACAGGCAACAACGAGAAGCAGTTTCACGAAGGCTCAGGTCCCGGAGAGGAGGCGATGGCTCACGCTCCTTACCGTCAACGGTGGCCGCGTCATAGGCCGAACCGTCTGTTCCGGTGAGCGCATCCGCCTCGCGGCCGGATCTCCTTCGCGAGGACGCTCGGCCCCGAGGAGCAAGGCAAGCGCCGCCCCCGGGTGCGGCTCAGGCCTCCCTCACCCGTCGTGCCGTCGAGACCAGAAACACCCCGACGAGGATGATGCAGCCCCCGACGAGCTGCCGCAGCTCCAGTGTTTCACCAAGGATGAGCACACCCATGACGGTCGCGACGGTGGGAACGAGATAGCCGGTCATCGCCGCCCGCGTCGGCCCCGCCGCACGGATCAGCTTCATGAAGATCGCCATCGGGACCGCCGTCGAGGCGACTCCGAGCGCTAGCATGACAGGCAGGTGATTCTGGATCGGAAGCAGTCCGGCGGGCCCGATGAAGACGAGTGTCAGCCCAAGCGCGACAATCCCGGAGACGACCTGCTGGCCGAGCGCGAGGCGCGCGGGATTTCCGGCTGGGGCAGGCACGGCACGGACATAGAGATTCCCGGCAGCATAGGCCAGCATCACACCGACCATGGCGGCGACGCCATAGGCAGTCGCGCCGCCTGCGACCAGGCGGGGGCCGATCAGGATCGCGACGCCGACCATCCCGAGCAGGACGCCAAGGACACGGCGGCCGGAAAGCCGCTCCTCCGCAAAGAGAAAATGCGCGAAGATCGCGGTCACCAGCGGACCGGCGGCCTGGATCATCGCCGCAGGCCCGCTGGCGAGCTGCGTCAGCGCATAGGCGACGAGCACATTCGGCACCCAGCCATTGGTGGTGCCGAGCACGAGCCAGTGCCGGAGTTCATGCCGCCGGGGCAATGGGCTCTGCCCGAGAAAGCTCACCCAAAGGGCCAGCGCTGTCGCCCCGAGCAGACCGCGCCCCGCCGCGACGGCCAGCGGCGGCACCTCGCCGCTCATCAGCTTGATGAACAGGAAGCTGCAGCCCCAGAAGAACGAGCAGAGGAACAGATTGCCGACGATGAAGCTCCGGCTGGGTTCAGCCGGAGCGGTCGCCTCAGGAGCGATAATCGCCATTGATCTCGACATAGGCCTTGGTGAGATCGCAGGTCCAGACGGTGGACTTGCCCCGGCCCAGCCCGAGATCGGCCGTGATGACGATGTCGTCGCCCTTCATGTAGTCGGAGACGGCGGTCTCGTCATAGGACGGCGCACGGGCGCCCTGCTTCGCGACCGTGATGTCGCCGAAGGAGATGTCGAGCCTGTCGCGATCGGCCGGCTCGCCGGCCTTGCCGACGGCCATGACGACGCGGCCCCAATTGGCGTCCTCGCCGGCGATCGCCGTCTTGACCAGCGGCGAATTCGCGATCGAGAGCGCAACGCGCTTGGCAGAGCGCGCGGAGGTGGCACCGGTGACCCGCACCTCGACGAATTTCCGCGCACCTTCGCCGTCCTTGCAGACGAGATGGGACAGCTCGAGAAGCAATGCATTGAGCGCACGCTTGAAGCCGGAGAGGCGTGCATCATTGACCTCGGTGATCTCCGGCACGCCGCGCGCCGCCGCCTTCCCCGTGGCGAACAGCATCAGCGTGTCGGAGGTCGAGGTGTCGCTGTCGACCGTGACGGCATTGAATGAACCCTTGACGCCCTTGGAAAGCAGCGCCTGCAACACCGGCGCGGCAATCGGCGCGTCGGTGAAGACGAAGGAGAGCATCGTCGCCATGTCGGGCGCGATCATGCCGGCGCCCTTGGCAATGCCGGCGATGACCACCTCATGCCCGTCGATCTTCGCCTTACGCGAGAGCGCCTTGGGGAAGGTGTCGGTGGTCATGATCGCCTTGGCCGCATCGATCCACGGGCCGTCCGCCGCGCGGGAGGCGCAGTCCTTCAGGACGCCCTCGAACTTCGTCGCATCCAGCGGCTCGCCGATCACGCCTGTGGAGGCGATGAAAACCTCCTGCGGCTTGCAGCCGGCCGCCTTGGCGGCGATCTCGGCGGTCAGCTTGACGGAATCGCGGCCCTTGAGGCCGGTAAAGGCATTGGCGTTGCCGGAATTGACGACGATCGCCCGCGCCTTGCCTTGCGCCAGGTTCTCACGGCACCAGTCGACCGGCGCGGAGGGGCATTTCGAGCGGGTGAAGACACCGGCGGCCTGCGTACCCTCGTCGAGCAGCATGAAGACCACATCTGTCCGCCCCTTGTAGCGAATGCCCGCTTCGGCGGTGGCAAAACGCACGCCCGGCACGGCCGGGACCTTGGGCTGGCGTTTCGGCGCGAGCGGGGAAACGGGAACATCCTTGCCAGCCATCGAAGCATCTCCTGAAACGAGGCGTCCGATGTGCCGCAGCAGCGGACGGAAGACAAGAGTTGGAAATGCAGAGCCCAAACGCATGATGCCCGGGTTTGCCCCGGGCATCATGTCGCAATTCTCCCTGAAATTACCGGGCCAGGCCCGGGAACGGAGCAACGATCAGCCGCTCAGGGCTTCTTCGGCTCGGCCGGCTTGTCCGCGGGCTTCTCGGCTGGCTTGTCCAGCCGCTCGACCTTGGCCTTCTCGCGCATCGCCAGCACGATGTCCTGCTGGGCCTTGCGCTCGAGATACTGGTCGATCTGCGGCTTGACATCCTCGAACTTGGGCAGCGGCTTGGAGCGCTTGTCCTCGACCTTGATGACATGCCACCCAAACTGGCTCTGCACCGGCTCCGAGATCTGTCCCTTCTCGAGCTTGAAGGCAGCCTCCGAGAACTGCGGAACCATGCGCTCCTTCGTGAACCAGCCGAGATCGCCGCCTTCCTTGCCCGAACCAGGATCCTTGGAGAGCTCGGCTGCGACCTTGGCGAAATCCTCGCCCTTCTTCACCCGTGCCGCAGCGTCCTTGGCCTTGGCTTCATCCTCGACCAGGATGTGGCGCGCATGCACCTCTTCCTCGGGCGCCATGGCCTTGACGGTATCTTCGAAGAGCTTCTTCGCCGCTTCCGGCGTCGCAGCCTTCTTGGCCTCGCGCGTCAGATACTCGTCGAGCAGCACCTTCTCGCGGTAATAGGCGAGGCGCGACGCGAAATCCGGCCCTTCCGCGATCTTGGCTGCTACGGCAGCCTTGGCCCCAAGCTTGAGGTCGACGAGGTAGTTGATCACCTCGTCGCGCTTGCGGTCTTCGGGGAGCTGCGCGAGGCGTTCGCCCAGATCTTCGCTGGCAAGCGTCATGTCGCGCTCGGTGATCGCGATTCCGTCGACCTTGGCCACGACCTTGTCCGCCTGAGCGAAGGCCGGCAGGGCAAGCATCGGTGCGCCGGCCAATGCAAGCCCAAGCGGCAGCATGGCGAAACGGGACAATTTCATCGGGACGGCCTTTCGCTGATGTCCAGAATAATGCTGGCGCTCCACTGCCAGTTGAACACGGCGAAGGCAAGGCGATTGAGCCACTTAGAGGTTGCCTGAAGATTGCTTTTCGGTAATCCGCAGGCGCTTTTTACATCCCCGCCACCGATCCCCTTGGCACCTGCGGTGCAAAACCCCACATCCCGGCGAGCGATGCCTCACGATCAGCGCGCCGGCTCCGGCAAAAGCGACGCTGGACCCCGCACCCGCACGCGTCTAAACACGCGGTCGAATTGAGATAATCCGGCTTCCGTCGGCGCAGGATGATGACCATGCGCCGCCGCGAGCCAGGCACCGAAAGAAGGCCAGACATGCTTGGCGCGCTCGCAAAGAAACTCTTCGGCTCGTCGAATGACCGGCGCGTCAAGGGCTATGCCCCTCGCGTCGCCGCGATCAATGCCCTCGAAAAGGAAGTCGCCGCCCTCAGCGATGAGGCGCTGCAGGCCCGTACTCAGGAATTCCGCCAGCAATTGGCGAACGGCGCCAAGCTCGACGATCTGCTCGTGCCGGCCTTCGCAACCGTGCGCGAAGCTGCCAAGCGCGTGCTCGGCCAGCGGCCCTACGATGTCCAGCTCATCGGCGGTATCGTGCTGCACGAGGGTGCGATCTCGGAAATGAAGACCGGCGAAGGCAAGACGCTGGTCGCGACGCTGCCGACCTATCTCAACGCGCTTGAAGGCAAGGGCGTCCATGTCGTCACGGTCAACGACTACCTAGCCCGCCGCGACGCCGAATGGATGGGCAAGCTCTACAACTTCCTCGGCCTGACCACCGGCATCATCGTCCACGGCATCGATGACGACGAGCGCCAGCGCGCCTATGCCAGCGACATCACCTACGGCACCAACAACGAATTCGGCTTCGACTATCTGCGCGACAACATGAAATACGACGTCGCGCAGATGTCGCAGCGCGGCCACCATTTCGCGATCGTCGACGAGGTCGATTCGATCCTGGTCGACGAAGCCCGCACGCCGCTGATCATTTCCGGCCCGCTCGACGACAAGTCCGATCTTTATGTCATGATCGACAAGCTCATCCCCTCGCTGGTCAAGACCGATTTCGAAGTCGATGAGAAGCAGCGCGCCGTCTCCCTGACCGAGGCCGGCAACGAGCATATCGAGGAGCTGCTGCGCCAGGCCGATCTGCTCAAGGAAGGCGATCTCTACGACGCGGCCAACGTCACGCTGGTCCATCACGTCAACCAGGCCCTGCGCGCCCACTCGCTGTTCACCCGCGACAAGGATTACATCGTCCGCAACGACGAAGTCGTGATCATCGATGAGTTCACCGGCCGCATGATGCCCGGCAGGCGCTACTCCGAGGGCCTGCACCAGGCCCTGGAGGCCAAGGAGCACGTCACGGTCCAGCCCGAGAACGCGACGCTCGCCTCCATCACCTTCCAGAACTATTTCCGGCTCTATTCTAAGCTCGCCGGCATGACCGGTACGGCCTCGACCGAAGCTGACGAGTTCTTCCAGATCTACAAGCTGGAAGTGCTCGAGATCCCGACCAACGTCCCCGTCGCGCGCCTCGACGAGGATGACGAGGTCTATCGCACCTTCGAGGAAAAGGTCCGTGGCGTTATCCGCGAAATCAAGGCCTCGCAGGACAATGGCCAGCCCATGCTGGTCGGCACCACGTCGATCGAGCGCTCCGAGCTCGTCGCCGAAATGCTGAGCAAGGAAGGCTTCAAGCAGATCGATTTCAGCGCTCCGAACGCTTTGGAGCCGATCTATGAGGCCGCCCGCCAGGGCAAGCCATCCAAGTATTTCGCCGTGCTGAACGCCCGCTTCCACGAGCAGGAAGCCTATATCGTCGCCCAGGCTGGCGCCCCAGGGGCGATCACCATCGCCACCAACATGGCCGGCCGTGGCACTGACATCCAGCTCGGCGGCAATGCCGAGATGCGGATCCAGCACGATCTGCGCGACATGCCCGAAGGGCCCGAGCGTGACGAGAAGGCCAAGGCGATCCGCGCCGAGGTCGCCGACTTCAAGCAGCGCGTGCTCAAGGCTGGCGGACTCTACATCGTCGGTACCGAGCGCCATGAGAGCCGGCGCATCGACAACCAGCTCCGTGGCCGTGCCGGCCGCCAGGGCGACCCGGGCCGCTCGAAATTCTTCCTGTCGCTGCAGGACGATCTGATGCGGATCTTCGGCTCCGACCGCATGGACGGAATGCTGCAGAAGCTCGGCCTCAAGGAGGACGAGGCCATCGTCCATCCCTGGATCAACAAGGCCGTCGAGAAGGCGCAGGGCAAGGTCGAGGCGCGCAACTTCGACATCCGCAAGAACATCCTGAAATACGACGACGTCATGAACGACCAACGCAAGGTCGTCTTCGAGCAGCGCCGCGATTTCATGCGCCAGGCGAGCGTGCGCGAGACCATCGACGACATGCGCCACGGCGTCGTCGAGGACGTCGTAACCCGCCGCATCCCCGAAGAGGCCTATGCAGAGCAGTGGGATGCTGCTGGCCTGCGCGAAGACGTCCATAACTTCCTCAATCTCGATTTGCCGATCGAGGACTGGGCCAAGGAGGAAGGCATCGCCGACGCGGAACTCCGCGAACGCATCCGCACCCAGGCCGACCTGGCCTATGCCGAGCGCATCGCCCGCAACACCGAAGAGGTCATGACCTATGTCGAGAAGCAGGTGCTGCTGCAGACGCTCGACCATCTCTGGCGCGAGCATCTCGTCACGCTCGACCATCTCCGCCAGGTTGTCGGCTGGCGCGGCTATGCCCAGCGCGACCCGCTGAACGAGTACAAGCAGGAAGCCTTCGAGCTCTTCGACGGGTTGATCGGCCATCTGCGCGAGCAGGTCACCGGCAACCTGATGCGCATCGAGGTCCGCTTCGATCAGCCGGAGGATGGCATCCTGCCACCCCAGGATACCCTGCCTGCTCCCGCCTTCGGCGATTACGGCGGCAGCGGCCTGCAATATGCCGCAGTCGAAGAGGGCGAGGTCGCGGTTGTGGACCGTGACCCGACCGATCCATCGAGCTGGGGCAAGGTCGGCCGCAACGAGCCCTGCCCGTGCGGCTCCGGCAAGAAGTTCAAGCACTGCCACGGGCAGTTCGCCTGACACCCCGGTGGCCTCAAGCTTCGGAATATGAAAAAGGGCCGCTCTCACGAGCGGCCCTCTTCGTTTGTCCTGCATGATCGCGCGGCGTCACTTCGGCGCGAAGACCCCGACGCTGCTGGCCGTGATGTCGAAGGAGAGCGTCCCGACTACGGTCGGGTTGCACCAGTTCGAGCTATAGCCGCCTCCCGCGTTGCCTCGGGTGATCCCGCGCGGATCGGAGGTCAGCAGGAAGCAGTTGGCCTTGGACAGGTTGGTGTCGTGATAGCGCAGATCGGCGGTCAGGTTCTTGTAGGTGTAGGACAGGCCGGCATTCCAGTAATTGTAGTCGGGCAGCCGGATCGGCGTCGGGAACGCGATGTTGGTACTGGTGGTGCCGAGCCAGTAGCGGCCGAACTCGCCAGAGACCGAGAGACCCTCGAGGAAGGGCAGATTGTACTTGGCCGTCAGCGAAGCGTAGGTGCCCGTTGCGCCCGTGCCGAGCCAGTCCCAGGCATAGAAGACATTGGCGCCGAGCGTGGCCTTGTCCTCCCAGTTATAGGAGACCTTGCCGGCAAGCTCGGTGAAATCGGTATTGCGCGGCGTCCAGATCACGCCGAGCCCGTCGATGAAGCGCTTCTCATTCGGATAATAATATTGGATCACGCCCAGGTCGAAGGTGACCGGGCCGAATTTCGGACGGATACCGCCATAGAAGTCGATCTCGGCGGGCGGGCTGGTCGCGAGATCGACATTGGCACCGAAGACGCCGAGATAGAACAGGTTGTCATAGAACTGCAGCTCCACCGAGCCTTGGGCGCCGGGCTTGCGGTCCGTCTGCGAGATGCCGCGGAAAACGTAGTCGGTCACGCCCTTGATGCTGACCGCAGCATCGATCCAGGTGATGCTCGGCGGAACCGGTGCCGGCGGCGGACCCTTCTTGCTTGGCAGGTCGGATGCCTGGGCCGCACCAGCAAACATGGCGAGCGACAGCGCCGCGCCAGTCGCCGGAAGACGTATCAGATCGAGAACCATCAGTAGCTCCGTCAAAAGACAGAAACCGCGCGCGAATTGCCGCGTTTCTGCCCCAATCAGGCCGATGGAACCGGATTCTCAGCAAGACGAGCTTTTTGGCATCCTGCACAGGAAAATCGCAGAAGCCGCCCGTCGGGCGGCATCTGCGCTGTCAAAATGAGCTTCTGCGAGGAAGTCAGGATCTGGTGATATTTTTGTCACGCATCGAATGCGTGACAAAGGAGACTCAACGGGTCGCGGACTGGCTCGAATAGGCAGCGTTCGACTGGTCGAGTTGCGTCGTGCGCAGCGTGTCTGCCCGACGCGGCGGCAGCGGCGTGCGCACATTGGTCGGCTTCGCCGGGACCACGGAAGCGACTGGCGCGGCCACAGGCGCCTCCACAGGCTGCGCCGAGCCTCCGATCAAGGGCACGAAGCTCAGCGCACGCTGATAGAAGGGGCGGTTATCAGCGACGGTGCCCACGGCAGGGGCCGCCGGCACCGCGCTGGCAACGACTGGCACCTGCTGGGCAGCACCCGGCAGGACCTTGGCCACCTGGGTCGCGGCGACGGCCGCGGCCGGCGCAGCGGCGGGCTTGACCACCACAGCGGGAGCAGCAGCCGGCGTCGCCGCCACTTCGGCCGGCGCGGAGGCGACAGCCGCAAGCACGGCCTCATTGTCCGCCGAAGCCGCACGCACGGTCGCCTTGGTCCGTCCCTTGTCGTCCAGCACGACGACGCGCGGGCCAACGGTCAGCGCGTCCGGGCGGCTGATGCCGACATCCCGCGAAGCCCAGGATGCCGACCTGTTCAGCGAATCGGAACCGCCCGCGACGAGAGCCTGCTTGAAGGAGTTATGCTGGTCGCCGTCATCATAGATCAGCTTCACCGCCGGTGTGCCCTTGGCCACCAGCGCCGCAACCTGGACGTCATCCTGCTGGCGCTTCTGCGCCACGGCCGCGCCGAGATTGCCACCGTTGAAGACATAGCGGCCGCCGCTGACGCCGACGCTCGGCTCATCCTTGGCGACCTCGAAATAGTCCGAGCCTTCCTTCAGGTTCTTCCAGAAGGCGATATTGGGGTCGAGCCGGTGCTTGGCGAGGTTTTCCGGCGTCATCCGGAAGGGGAAGGCCTGCATCTGCACGGCCTTCTGGCCGGCGCCCTGTGCTTCGCGCACCAGCGCATAGATCTCGCCGATCTGATCGTCGGTCATCGAATAGCAGCCCGCCGAGGAGCAGGCGCCATGAACCATCAAATGCGCACCGGTGCGCCCATGGGACCGGTCATAGGCATTGGGATAGCCCATGTTGAATGAGACATAATAGGACGAATTCGGGTTCATCTGCCCCGGGGAGATGGCATAGAAGCCCTCCGGCGCCATGCGATCGCCTTCGCGGACCTTCGGACCGAGCTGGCCGGACCAGCGGCACATCGGGAAGGTCTTCAGCAACTCGTAGCGGCCATCGCCCTTGCGCTTCCAGACCTCGAGCTCCGACTCCTTCTTGTAGGAGCGGATCAGGATCGGCTGATCCTTGCTCATGCCCTTCTCGGACATCAGCGCATAGGTCGCCGATGGGATCGGGATGTTATGGCGCGCAGAGCCGCGATACCGCTCCTCTTCGCAGGCGCCCAGGGTCAAAGCAACGAGCGCCACGAGGGCGATGTGTCTTGCTGCCACGTCGTCGATCCCATTGATCAAGCGGTCGTCGCCGACCTTCTATGCTCAAGACGGCAAAATCGTGCCGCTCATCATGGTTGTGAAGCGTTAGGCTTGACCGTTCCTTACCACAAGGGGGTCAGATCTGGCCATACGGTAAAGGAAGCGTAAACAGCGGGATTGCGAAGCTCAAAGGCTGCGGCCGATCGCGAGGAATTTCTCCTCGCGCTGGGCGACGACCTGCTCGGCCGAGAGGCCCGCGAGATCGGACAGGGCAGCTGCGATCGCATCGCCAGCGCGCGAAATCGCCATCTCGGGATCGCGATGCGCCCCTCCGGTGGGCTCGCTGACGATCCGGTCGATAATGCCGAACTTCAGCAGGTCCTGCGCCGTGATCTTCATGCCGGTCGCGGCGTCCTGCGCGCGCGCCGTATCGCGCCAGAGAATCGAGGCAGCGCCCTCCGGCGAGATCACCGAATAGATCGCATGTTCCATCATCATCACGCGGCTCGCGGCAGCGATGGCGATGGCGCCGCCTGATCCGCCCTCGCCGATCACCAGCGCGACGCTCGGGCTGCGCAGACCGAGCCATGCCTCGGTCGAGCGCGCAATCGCTTCCGCCTGCCCGCGCTCCTCGGCCTCGATCCCCGGATAGGCACCGGCGGTGTCGACGAAGCTCAGAACCGGCAGGCCGAAACGGTCGGCAAGCTCGGCCAGACGAACAGCCTTGCGATAGCCCTCGGGCTTCGGCATGCCGAAATTGTGCCGGATGCGGGTCTCGGTGCTGTTGCCCTTCTCCTGCCCCATCACGCAGACCGGCTGGCCGCGGAAGCGCCCGAAACCGCCGACGATCGCCTCGTCCTCGCCGAAGGCGCGGTCGCCCGCAAGCGGCGTGAATTCGGTGATCAGCGCCGCACAGTAATCGATGAAATGCGGTCGCTGCGGATGCCGGGCGACCAGCGTCTTCTGCCAGGGCGTCAGGGCGCCATAGAGGTCCTTGAGCGCCTGGTTTGCCTTGGCATCGAGCTTTCCGATTTCCTCGGACAGAGAATAGCCGTCCCCCTTTGCATCCAGGGCACGCAATTCATCCGCCTTCGCCTCAAGCTCGGCGACCGGTTTCTCGAAATCAAGATAGCTACGCATTGTGATCCAGTTCTGGGGCGGGGCCGTCGATCCGCAGGGGGAGACGGAAGACCGGGGCCCGAAAAGCGGCGGACCTTGGCCGTGCCACGCTGTGATTGTCAACCCGCCGGGCGCTTGTCCGGCGTTTCGCCCAATCGTGGCGTCGGGGTGGGCTGGGGCAGCAGGACGGGACGAAAGGCAAAACTGCGCCGCGTCGCACGCAGCGGCGCCCGGCGATAGAACTGCTTGGTCGCATCGATGACATGGACGCCAGCGAAGGGCAGCGACAGCCCCGAGCCAACCCGCTCCCAGGCTGGGGCGGAGCGCATGAACAGCTTGCGTTTGAGCGGGGGCACATAGAGCGCCTCGGCCCAGTTCTCCGGAGCGAAAGTCGCGCCGCGCATCAGCGATTCGAGCTGTGAGCGGCTGAACGGGCGGCCGTGACCGAAGGGCGTTCCGTCCATCCGGGCCCAGAGCCCACGGCGATTGGGCGCGACGACGAGCATGCGGCCACCGGGACTGAGCACGCGCGCCACCTCGTCGAGCAGGTCGTCGGGGCTCTCTGTCTCCTCAAGAGCATGAACCAGCACGACCCTATCGACCGAGGCTGTCGGCAAGGGCAGCAGCGTCGGCTCGACCAAGGCCGAGGCCGAGAGACCTTCCGACGGCCAGTTCACCACGCCTTGCGCCGCCGGCATGAAGGCGAGCACGCGCTCGGCATTGGCGCCAAGCACCGTCAGGTAGGGGGTGCAGAAACCCAGGCCGAGCAGGCGCTGGCGTCCGCAATCCGGCCAGAAACGCAGCATCGCCCGGCCGATGAAGCGCCGGGCGACATGGCCGAGGGGACTGGCATAGAAGGCGCGAAGGTCGACGACGTCGAGAGCCATGAACATGAAATGGACCGGCGGTGGCGCCGACGCAAGGGCACCGGGTTCTGCTCGGGCAGCACACGGCCATGCTTGATCGCGTGCCGGTCATGCCCCAATTCATGATGCGCTGATCGCCTCCCGGCGGTTATCCTTCGCTTCCCGCGCCAGGAGCCTTCCATGTCCCTCGACATCCATATCTTCCGCACGCTGAGCGACAATGCCGGCGCCTTGATTCGCGATCCCGCGACCCATGCCTGCGCGGCGGTCGACGTCCCCGACGCAAAGGAGGTGCTGGCCGCAGCCGAGGAGAAGGGCTGGGCCATCTCCGACATCTTCATCACCCATTCCCATTTCGACCATGTCCAGGGCGTCGCCGCGCTCAAGCAAGCCACGGGCGCGACAGTCTACGGCCCCGCKGACGCCCGGGACGCTGCCCCCGTCGACACCGTCGTCGGCGAAGGCGATCGCGTTCCACTCGGAGGCTTCGTCTTCGACGTCTGGCACACGCCCGGCCACGCCGATGGGCATCTGACCTTTGTCGGCGAGCAGACCCGGCTCGCGCTCGTAGGCGATGTCGTCTTCGTCATGGGTTGCGGACGCGTTCAGCCCGGGCAGTTGCCCGCCATGTGGACGTCGCTGTCGCGGATCATGACCCTGCCCGACGACACCCAGCTGATCACGGGGCACGACTACACCCTCGCCAACGCCCGTTTCGCGGTGTCCGTGGATCCCGCCAATGCCGTGCTGAAGACCAGGCTCGCCGAGGCCGAAGCGGCCAAGGCGGCCGGGCGGTTCTGGGCGCTGACCACGATCGGCGAGGAAAAGGCCACCAACCCCTTCTTCCGCGCCGGACAAGCCGCGCTCGCAACCTCTGCCGGCCTTGCCGGGGGTGAACCCGGCAAGGTCTTCGCCGCCCTTCGTGAAGCCAAGAACAGGTTCTGAGCGATGACGATGAACCGGCTCGACGGGTTGAGCGCGGCAGGGATCATTCGCCTGCTCGAGCTCAAGCCGCATCCGGAAGGCGGGCATTATCGCGAGACCTTTCGCGACGGGGCAGGACCGGAGGGGCGCGGCTTTTCGACGGCGATCTATTATCTGCTCGACACCGGCGAGACATCGGAATGGCACCGCATCGATGCAGCCGAGATCTGGCATCACTATGCCGGTGCGCCGTTGGTGATCAGCGTGTCCCCAAACGGCCATGACTCCTCGGCGCATCATCTCGGCCGCGATCTCCTCGCCGGACAGCGCCCGCAATTCGTGGTGCCGACCGGCTGGTGGCAAAGTGCGACGTCGCTCGGTGCCTGGACGCTGGTCGGCTGCACGGTCGCGCCCGGTTTCGACTTCTCCGGCTTCGAGATGGCGCCACCGGGCTGGCGGCCTCAACCCCGCGCGGCACGAGGCGCCTGATGATCTCTGATGTTCCGTACGATCCGGCATGCATCGCCGAATGCGAAAGGCGCATCGTCAACGCCTGGCCGGCTCCCTCGACGCTGCTGATCGGCGACTGGGTCGTGCGCTTCGCCAACGGCTATTCCGGCCGGGCGAATTCCGCCTCGCCCTTGAAGCCGGAGGCCGAACTCGACGATGCGACCCTTGAACTGATCGAGGAATTCTACAAGGCCGACGGCCTCCCGCCCTGTGTCAGGCTGACCCCGCTGATCTCGGCAGCAACGCGCGAGCGCATCCTCGCCCGCGGCTACCGGCTGAAGGATGCATCCTTTGGGCTGATCGCCGATCTCGACGGCAAGCCGCCGGAGGTCGAACCCGCGCTTCAGATCGAGGCCCGTCCGAGCCGGGACTGGATTGCGGGAGTGACGTCGCACCAGACCGGCTCGAGACGCAGCGAGACCAAGCTGGCGGCGATCGTCGAGAAGGTGCGCCTGCCTGCGGCTTTCGCCACGCTGTTCCATGGCGGCGAGCCGGTAGCCTATGGCATGTGCGTCGCCGAGCGCGGCATGGCCGAGATCGGCTCGATCGTCGTCGATCCCGGTCACCGCGGACAGGGACTTGGCCGGCGCATGGTTTCCGGGCTCATGTCCTGGGCGCAGCTGCTCGCTTGCGACCGTGCCTATCTCCAGGTCGACCAGACGAATGCGGTCGCGATCAGCCTCTATGCGAGCCTCGGCTTTCGCCGGCTCTATGCCTACGAGACGCGCATCCTGGAATGACACCGCGCCTTGGCCGCCTTCACCGGCGCCCCAGGAAAGGCCCGCGATCCAGGCCCGAACATCGGCAGGCTGCAATCAGGGACGGGGTCGGCTCGCCGCCGTCCTCATCATCCTGCGCTACACCGTCACTTGCGTCCCGACCTCGACCACGCGTCCCGTCGGGATCTGGAAGAAGCTGGTCGCGTCCGTCGCGCTCTTGGTCAGGGTGATATAGAGCTTGTCCTGCCAGATCGGCATGCCCGATTGCGGTGAGGCCTTGATCGAGCGCCGCGACAGGAAGAACGAGGTCGACATGATGTCGAACTTGAAGCCCTGCTTGCGCAGCATGGCGAGCCCTTTGGGCACGTTCGGGCTCTCCATGTAGCCATAGACCAGTTCGACACGCCAGAAATCGTCGGTGATGCGCGAGAGGCGAACGCGCTCTTCGTCGGCGACGCGTGGCGTATCGGCCGAGCGCACGGTCAGGATAACGTTGCGATCATGCAGCACCTTGTTGTGCTTCAGGTTGTGCAGCAGCGAAGCCGGGGCCGTCTGCGGGTCGCTGGTCAGGAACACCGCCATGCCCTTGACCCGGACAGGCGGGCTCTTGGAGAGCATCGCGACCAGCTCGAGCAGCGGGACATCGGTCTTGCGGGTCTTGTCGAACAGGATCCGGGTGCCGCGCACCCAGGTCGCCATCAGGACGACCAGGGCGATGGCCAGCAGCACCGGCATATAGCCGCCACTGAAGAGCTTCAGCAGGTTCGCGGTAAAGAATGCGACGTCGATCACGAGGAACGGCAGGATCAACGCCGCGGCGGCCGGGCGGCTCCAGCCCCAGCTCTTCTCGATGACGATGAAGGCGAGCAGCGAACTGACGACCATCGTGCCGAACACCGCGATGCCATAGGCGTGCGAGAGGCTCGACGACGTCTTGAAGCTCCAGACCAGCAGCAGCACCACGAGCAGCAGCAGCATGTTGATGCGCGGAATATAGATCTGCCCGGAGGTGTGCTCGGAGGTATGGCGGATTTCCAGGCGCGGCATCAGGCCGAGCTGGATCGCCTGTCGGGTCAGCGAGAAGGCCCCGGTGATCACGGCCTGACTGGCAATGATCGTTGCAACCGTCGCCATGATCACGAGCGGCAGGATGAAGCCTTCCGGCGCCAGCTTGTAGAACGGGTTGTCGATCGCGGTCGGGTCGGACAGAACCAGCGCGCCCTGGCCGAGATAGTTCAGCACGAGAGCCGGGAAGACGAGGTAGATCCAGGCGCTGCGGATCGGTCCACGGCCGAAATGGCCCATGTCGGCATAGAGCGCTTCTGCGCCCGTCACGGCCAGGCAGACCGAGCCGAGCACGGCCAGCGACACGTTCGGATGATCGACGAAGAAGCGCAGGCCATAATAGGGATTGATCGCTGCGAGCACGCCGACATCGTCCGCGATGTGGAGAATGCCGAGCCCCGCCAGGGTCGCGAACCAGATCAGCATGATCGGCCCGAAGAAGGTCGCCACCTTGGCGGTGCCATGGCTTTGCACCATGAACAGGCCGACGAGGATCACGGACGCGATCGTGACGACGTAGTCGTCGAGAGCCGGCGTCACGAGCTTGATGCCTTCGACCGCGGAGAGCACCGAGATCGCGGGTGTAATCACCGCATCGCCATAGAACAGAGCAGCGCCGGCCATGCCGAGGAAGAGCACCACTCCTCCCCGCATGCGGCCAAGCGCGCGCTGCGCCAGCGCCACCAATGTCAGGATGCCGCCTTCGCCATTATTGTCGGCTCGCATCAGCAGCACGACATATTTCAGCGTGACGACAATGACGAGCGACCACAGGATCAGCGAAAGCACGCCAATGACGATGTCGCGCGGCACCGCCGCCACTTCACTCCCGCCGCCGCTATGCACCGCCGCGGCCGTAACGATGGTCTCGCGCAGGGCGTAAAGCGGGCTCGTACCGATATCGCCATAGACGACGCCAAGCGCCCCAAGTGCGAGAGCCGTGTAGCTTGCGGTCGAATGCCCGCCTGTCGCAGAAGAGCCGTGCCCGTCTTCAAGGCCGAAACGTGTCTCGCCAACCTGTCCGGTCGGCGGAGTCGGCTGCTCATGCCCCATCAGGGTTCTCCGCGGGTGCTGCAATGCAGCGAAAGGCCGGGGCCTCTAACATAACGCCGCCACCGCGCAAAGGCGCGCGGCCGAACCGCGCACAAGGAGAGCCGGCTCATTCCGCCGCATCGGCGCGCATCCCGTAGCGTCGCTCGATATAGGCGTTGACCATGTCCTTGAATTCGGATGCGATTCCGGCGCCGCGCAATGTCGCGACCTTCTTGCCGTCGACGAAGACCGGAGCGGTCGGGACCTCGCCCGTTCCCGGCAGCGAGATGCCGATATCGGCATGCTTGGATTCGCCCGGCCCATTCACGATGCAACCCATCACCGCGACGTTCAGCATCTCGACGCCGGGATAGCGGGTCTTCCAGTCCGGCATCGAGGACGAAATCCAGTTCTGGATATCCCGCGCCAGTTCCTGGAACACCGTCGATGTCGTGCGGCCGCAGCCGGGACAGGCCGCGACCAGCGGCACGAAGGCGCGGAACCCCATGGTCTGCAGCAATTCCTGCGACGCCTTGACCTCCAGCGTCCGGTCGCCGCCGGGCTCCGGGGTCAGCGAGAAGCGGATCGTGTCGCCGATGCCTTCCTGCAGCAGGATACCGAGCGCAGCCGAGGACGCGACCAGCCCCTTCGACCCCATGCCCGCTTCGGTCAGGCCGAGATGAATGGCATAGTCGCCGCGCTCCGCAAGCGTCCGGTAGACCGCGATCAGATCCTGCACGCCCGAGACCTTGGCCGAAAGGATGATGCGGTCCTTGGCCAGCCCGATCTCTTCGGCCCGTTGAGCCGAGAGCAGGGCCGACTGCACCATGGCCTCGCGCATCACTGCCCGCGCATCGAGTGGCTGCGGGGAGGAGGCATTCTCGTCCATCAGCGCGGTCAGCAGCTCCTGATCGAGCGAGCCCCAGTTGGCGCCGATACGGACTGCCTTGCCATGCTTGATCGCGAGCTCGACGATCTGGCCGAATTGCCGGTCCTTCTTGTCCTTGAAGCCGACATTGCCGGGATTGATCCGGTATTTTGCCAGCGCCTCCGCGCAGGCCGGGTGATCCGTCAGCAGCTTGTGGCCGATATAGTGGAAATCGCCGACCAGCGGCACGTCGATGCCGAGGATATCGAGGCGCTCGCGGATATGCGGCACGGCAGCCGCAGCCTCGTCACGATCGACGGTGATGCGAACGAGCTCGGACCCCGCACGCGCAAGCGCGGCGACCTGCCCGACGGTGGCCGCGATATCGGCAGTATCGGTATTCGTCATAGACTGCACGACGATCGGCGCGCCGCCGCCAACCTCGACGGTTCCGACCTTAACCGGAACTGTGTAGCGGCGCGGCCGCGGCCCGGCGACATCGGCAAGCGCGGCCGTAAGAACCGTTTCATTCATGGGGATGTGCGCTCCGGCAATGGTCGCAGCGACCGACGATCTCGACGACCTGATGCGAGGGCACGAATTGTCGCCCATGTACGATCGCCGCCACCGCCTGCCGCATGGCCGGCGAGGAATCCTCGTCGACGCCGCCACAGGTCTCGCAGATCAGGAAGGCGACAACGTCGCTGGCGCCGTGACCGTGCAGGCAGGCGACATAGGCATTGCGCGAGCTCAGGCGGTGCACGAACCCCTGCTCGACCAGGAAATCCAGGGCGCGATAGACCGAGATCGGCGCGAGACGCCGGCCACCGGGCGGCGAAATGCGATCGGCCAGATCATAGGCGCCGACCGGGCGATGGTCAGCATGCAGGGCCTCCAGGGCCTTGCGACGGATCGGCGTCAGTCTCAGGCCGCGCTCCCGGCAGAGCTTCTCGGCGCGCGCCAGCGCTTCCGCGGCATGACGCTGGTGATCCTGGGCATGGCGACAGGCCGCATGGTCATGGCCGTCATGCGCGTGGGCGTGTGGCTGCATTTTCATCATGTTGCGTTGCAATACTACATCGGGCAACGTGCCGCGACCGCCTTTGCGGGGACGGAAAGACTGCCCGTTCAAATATGCAACGTAAGCATTTTCTCAGCCCGTGTCAGGAGCCTCGACGCTCATGTTCCTTAAAGATCGTACCGCCCTCGTCACCGGATCGACCTCCGGCATCGGTCTCGCCTATGCGCGCGCACTCGCCAGGGAAGGCGCCCATCTTGTCATCAACGGCATCATGCCGGCCCCCGATGCCGAGGCGCTGCGCAGCGGACTCGAGAAGGAGTTCGGAATCAAGGCCCAGTTCTCGCCGGCCGACATGACCAAGCCGGCCGAGATCGCCGCCATGGTTGCGGAGGCGGAGAAGACATTCGGCGCCATCGACATCCTGGTGAACAATGCCGGGATCCAGCATGTCGCGCCGGTCGACGAGTTCCCAATCGAGAAATGGGACCAGATCATCGCGATCAACCTGTCCTCGGCCTTCCACACCACCCGCGCCGCGCTGCCCGGAATGAAGCGCAAGGGCTGGGGCCGGATCATCAACACTGCGTCGGCCCATGCCTTTGTCGCCTCGCCCTTCAAGTCGGCCTATGTCTCGGCCAAGCACGGCATTGCCGGCTTCACCAAGACGGTCGCGCTTGAAGTCGCAACCAAAGGCATCACGGTCAACGCCATCGCACCCGGCTACGTCTGGACCCCGCTGGTCGAGAAGCAGATCCCCGATACGATGAAGGCGCGCGGGTTGACCAAGGAGCAGGTCATCAATGACGTGCTGCTCGAGGCCCAGCCCACCAAGGAGTTCGTGACGGTCGAGCAGGTCGCGGCGCTCGCGATCTTCCTTTGCACGGATGCGGCGAAATCTATCACCGGTGCCACCTTGCCGATGGATGGCGGCTGGACCGCAGCGTGACCGGCAGGCGCAGGACCGGCGCGCGTCTGGTCGAGGGCCTCGCCGGTCCCAAGGCCGAGAAGAGCGTTTCCCTTGCTCTCCAGGGTGGTGGCGCCCATGGCGCCTTCACCTGGGGCGTGCTCGATGCGATCCTCGAGGACGGACGCCTCGCCATCGAGGCGCTGTCTGGCACCAGCGCCGGTGCGATGAACGCAGTCGTGCTTAGCGAGGGCTGGATCGACGGCGGCATCGACGGCGCCCGCACCCAGCTCGAGAATTTCTGGCGGCGCATCAGCGTCGACGGCAAATATGGCGGCTCCGAGCGTTCGCTGATCGACACCATGCTCGGCGCCTGGGGCAAGAACGGCACCCAGCCCGGACTGCTCTGGTTCGAGCTCTTTTCCAAGGTCGCGAGCCCCTATGACGTCAACCCGCTGAACATCAACCCGCTGCGCGGCGTGATCGCCGACCTGATCGACTTCGACAAGGTTCAGGCGTGCCGGGCGGTCAAGCTCTTCATTGCCGCAACCAATGTCCGCACAGGCAAGATCAAGGTCTTCAATGGCGACGAACTGACGGCCGACCACCTGATGGCCTCGGCGTGCCTGCCGATGCTATTCCAGGCGGTCGAGATCAAGGGCGAGGCCTATTGGGACGGCGGCTATATGGGCAACCCCGCCCTGTTTCCCCTGTTCTATGAGGCTACCGGCGACGACATCCTGCTGGTGCAGATCAACCCTCTGCAGCGCAAGGAACTGCCGACCAATGCCCGCGCCATCCAGGACCGGCTGAACGAAATCACCTTCAACGCCTCGCTGCTGCGCGAGCTGCGCGCCATCGATTTCGTCAATCGCCTGGTCGATGCCGGCAAGCTGCCCAAGGACGAGTACAAGCGCGTGCTGATGCACCGCATCGATGGCGGGCCGCCTCTGGCCGAGTTGACCAGTTCCACGCGCATGAACGCGGAATGGGACTTTCTGCTGCGGCTGCGCGACATGGGCCGCGCTGCCGCGAAGCGCTGGCTGAAACGCAATTACGACGCCATCGGCGTCCAGGGAACGCTCGACCTGAAGGAGGCGATCTCCTAGGGCATCGGCCCGGAAAGTGGATTGCGGCTTTCGTGAAAGCCCATGCAACCGCAGACGTTAGATCATGGGATCGGATACGATATGCCCCATGATCGGGGCCATCGGGTCAGGCGATACTCAATCGCCAGACCGTGCTCTTCTTGATCTCGGCGTCTTCCAGCGAGCGCGTCACGGGGACTTCATAGGTCGCCAGTTCCTGCAAGCGCTGCCGCGGCAGATAGCTGCGCCCCGGATCGCCGATCAGCACTTCGGCGCCGCGGGCAACCAGCCCCGAAAGCCAGTCGACCACGCTCTCCGCCATGGCCCGTTCATAGCAGACATCGCCGGCGCAGATCAGCTCCCAGCCGTCATCGCGCCCGATCAGGTCTTCCAGAGCTGCAGTCACCGAGACACCGTTCGCCTCCGCGTTCAGCGTGATCGCCTCGGCCGCGAAAGCATCGATATCGCAAGCCTGAACATGGGCCGCCCCGGCTTTTGCCGCCGCGATCGCGACGAGACCCGAGCCGCTGGCAAAATCGAGCACGCGCTTGCCGCGCACGATCTCGGGATGATCGAGAAGGTGCCGTGCCAGCGCCTGTCCGCCTGCCCAGGCGAAGGCCCAGAACGGCGGCGGCAACCCGATGACCGCAAGCTCGTCCTCTGTCTTCTGCCAGAGTTCGGTCGCCTCCTCGGCGACATGCAGGCTGATTTCGGACGCATGAGGCACCGGCATCAGCCGCGTATGCGCGAGGATGAAGCCGCGCCGATCAAGCGTGGCGAGCGGCGCGCTCACGCCGCGACATCCGTCTGGGGCCGGGCCAAGAGGCCACGATAGAGCGCCTTCACCGCATCCATGACATCGCGTTCGGTGTGGCCATCGAGCAGACGGTTGCGCGCGCTCGCGCCCATCCGCTCGACCAGCCCCGGCGCAGCTGCGAGCACGATCAGCGCCTTGGCGAGCGCAGCCGCATCGTCCGACGGCACCACCATGCCGTCCTGCCCGTCGCGCACAAAGCTGCGGCAGCCCGGCACATCGGTCGTCAGGATAGCCCGGCCGCAGGCCGCCGCCTCGAGGATCGTTCGCGGCAGCCCTTCGCCGCCGCGCGATGGCAGGCAGCAGAGATGGTGGCTCCGCCAGACACCCTCGATATCGCGCGTCGGACCGGCCCAATGGATGCCGGGACGCGCAGCCCATTCCTTGAGAGTCGTCTCCGGGATCGCCTTCGGATTGGACGCGTCCGGCGCACCATGGATGGTGAGTTCGACGCGCGCGCCCTGCGCCCTGGCGAGCTTCACCGCCTCGACGGCGAGGTCGACGCCCTTCGACCAGAGCATGCGCGCGACCAGCGCGACCTTGAGCGGCGGCGCCGGCGGCATCGGCTCCGGCATCAGCACGAGCGGATCGACCCCCGCGCCGCCGACGATCGCGACCTTGCCCTTGTCTTGCGGATCGAACCCCAGCGTCACCGGATCATCGGGATTCTCGAACAGGAAGCGGACGCCGGGTCCGTCGATCGCCTCACGCAGCCAGGTCCGGGCGGCCAGCCGCGCCAGGGCGGCGAGCTGCCCCTGTCTGGCCCCGAGGAAGCCGAGCCCGGTCAGCGCATAGACGCGCCGGTCGATCCCGGCGAGCCTGCCGGCCAGCCCTGCCAGCGCGATCGGCTTCAGCGCGATGCAGTGCAGGATATCCGGCCGTTCGGCTGCGATCAGACGCTTCAGTGTCTGGACCTGGCGCACCAGTGCCAGCGGCGAGAGGCTGCCCCGTTCCGCTTCGAGCGCAATCAGCCGGGCGCCCGTCGCCTCGATGACGCGACGATGCTGGCGCTCCCGCGCGATCACGACGACATCCAGATCCAACTCGCGCGCAGCGCGCGCCATCGGCAGGAAATGCGAGGCGAAGAACCAGTCTTCCGTGACGACGAAGAGGAGTTTGGGGCGGCGCATGATGGCCGGACATGAGGCTGAAGCGGACGAGAAGGTCAAGCGGCCCGCTTGTCAGGGGCCGTGCCGCAGACCTGTCAGGCCACGAGCCAGACAAGGCCAAACCCTCCATGGCTCAGCTATGGCGCGATTCCTTCAGGGTCGGCAGGAACCAGGCGAGCAGGCCTATCGCCGGCAGGAACGAGCAGATTCGATAGATCGTCTCGATGCCAAGCTGGTCGGCAAATTCGCCGAGCAGGGCTGCCGCGATGCCACCGAGTCCGAAGGACAGCCCGTAAAAGAAGCCCCCGACCAGTCCGATGCGGCCCGGCATCAGTTCCATCGCATAGATCAGGATGGCGGCGAAGGCGCTCGACATGATCAGGTTGATGATGATGGTCAGGACGCCCGTCCAGAAGAGGTCGGCATAGGGCAGCACGAGCGTGAAGGGCAGCGCACCCAGGATCGAGAACCAGATGATCTTGTTGCGCCCGATCCTGTCACCGAGCATGCCGCCGAACAGGGCCCCTGCCGCCGAGGACCCCAGGAACAGGAACAGCATGACCTGGGAGGTCTGGACGGAAACGCCGAACTTCCCGATCAGGTAGAAGGTGTAGAACGAGCTGAAGCTCGCACTGTACGCGTTCTTCGAGAACAGCAGAATAATCAGGATTGCGACGGCCGGAGCAACACTCGCCAGGGGCGGTGCCGGGATGGCGACCGGGTCGGCTGCACCCGCGACCTTGCCGCGCACCTGCCGCGGACCGACGAGTGCGGACTGCCCTGCGGTCCAGACC
This sequence comes from Allobosea sp. 05T433, assembly GCF_056396065.1. NCBI lineage: Bacteria > Pseudomonadati > Pseudomonadota > Alphaproteobacteria > Hyphomicrobiales > Alloboseaceae > Allobosea > Allobosea sp. 05T433. The sequence continues at coordinate 113,875 of NZ_JBFTKS010000008.1, forward strand.
ATCAGTGCCATGGCGATCAGTGCCGCCGCCGAGAACCATGCCAGGCTGCCCTGGCCGTTCGGCACGATGATGAAGGCTGCCAGCAAGGGCCCAAGGGCGCCCCCGGTCTGACCGCCGACCTGGAAGATCCCCTGTGCCAAGCCATGCTGCCCGCCGGACGCATTGCGCGCCATCCGCGTCGCCTCGGGATGAAAGATCGATGAACCGATGCCGACGCAGGCTGCCGCCAGCAATAGCAGCGAATAGCTGCTGGCAAAGGCCAGGCCGACGAGGCCGAACAGGGAAAACCCCATGCCGACGACCATCGAATACGGCATCGGCTTCTTGTCGGTGTAGAGACCGACCAGCGGCTGCAGCAGCGAGGCCGAGACCTGAAATGTCAGGGTGATCAGCCCGATCTGTCCGAAATCGAGCGCATAGGCGGTCTTGATGATCGGATAGATAGCCGGAATCAGCGACTGAATCATGTCGTTGAGCAGGTGCGTGACGCTGAGGGCGATCAGCACGGGCATTGTTGCGCGACGGGCGATCCCGACCGGCGTAGTCACATTCATGAGCTATGACTTATGTTTCGGCTAACCAGTCAGTCGCTCACTAAAGCAAGCCGAGAGGCCGGACAATTTCATTGCCATGCTCTGCAAGCGATGCTGCGCGTCGCCCAGCGCGGACACTTCACGGCTGGACCAGTTGCGGCCGGACACTCAAACGGGTCCGGCCCTCCGGAGGTTGCGGAGAGCCGGACTGCAAGAGGCCACGCGCTGGCTCAGTAGAGGCTGCAGACCCGGCGGTGGCCGACGACGTCGCCGAAACGGTTGATGCGCTCGACCAGCTCGCAGCGGCGGACGGGAGCATCCTCCTCATAGACCGGCTCGGCATAGGCACGGCCAGTTGAGGCAGCGAGCAATCCGCCGACGGCCAGCGCTCCGACGATGCCGGCACCGACACCCCAATACGGGCCGCGGTAGCGCGGGCGGGCTTCGGCGCCACCTACGCTGGCGAGGAGCGCGGTGCCGAGCGTGAAGGCGGCKAGAGTGGCGGCCATGCTCTTCCGGAAGGTGGTCATCGTCTGTCTCCTGCAGCTCGATCGGGAGCGAACCATTCGCCCTCCATGACCATTGGTCGCGGCAAGCGCGCAGAAGGTTCAAAGCAGCGCCGTTTTTTTTCAGGGGCGAGCCGTCGACATTGGCAGGGCGCGCGACAGGGCCGCCGGTCCGTCGACCCGGCCCGCTCCGAAGACAGGGTCCTTGCCCCTGCCGCCGAGATCGACGGCGCTTTCGCTCAGGAGCCTGCGCACCTCATCGAGGCCGAGCTCCGGACGCTTCTCGAGCAGCAGTGCCACGAGTCCCGAGACATGGGCCGCTGCGATCGAGGTGCCTGACGAGAAGGCGTAGCGTCCTTGCGGCTCGGCCGCGAGCACATCGACTCCCGGTGCGGCAACCGCAATGTAATCACCCCGGTTGGCCCCGGAGAACGGCTTGTCGTCTGCATCGGTCGCAGTGACGGCAATGACATTCGGATCGGCGCCCGGATAGAGCGGCGCCGCCTTGGCTCCGCCATTGCCCGCGGCCGCGACCGCGATCATGCCCTTGGTCTTGGCCCCTGCGAGCGAGCGTGACAGCAGCCGGTCCTGCGGGCCGGCGAAGCTCAAGTTGAGAATGCGGGCGCCCTCGCCTGCCGCCCAGTCGAGCGCCGCCAGGATATGGAAGGTCGTGCCATTGGCGGGCCCCGTCGTCGCCGCTCCCGAGAAGGCGCGCGCCGCCAGAAGCCGCGCGCCCGGAGCAATCCCCTGCAATTGCGCCTGCGCCAGGATCGCCGCCGCCATCGCAGTGCCATGCGCATCGGGTTGGCCTTCGCCGCCGAGCGCATCGAAGGAACCGGCAAGAACACCCTGCAGCTCCGGATGGCTGGTATCGGCACCGGAATCGATCACGGCCACGCGGATCGCCGCACCGCGCGCGATCTTGTGCAGATCGTCGAGATGCAGCTTCTCGACCACATATTGCGGCTGCAGCTCGCGCTTGGGCACAGTCGAGACAAGTGGCGGGATCGGAGGAAGATCCGGGATGACGATCGTTTTTTCGGCATCGTCAGGCCTGCCTGCTGGCGGTACCGGTACACCATCCGCGCCCGCCGGCTGGGCGGTGCCCTTCGGTTCGTCCTGCTGCAAGGTATAAAGATAGTTCGGCTGGGCACTGGCGACGCGCGGATCGCTCACCATCTCGGCCAGCACGCCCCTGGCGCTGCGGCCGCCCTCGAGACGCGCACGAATGATGGTCATGCCGGCAAGCGCGAACCGCCGGCTGGCAATCTGCGTCGCGCGATAGCGGCGAAGCACCGCCTCGGCTTGCGCATTCGGCGCAAGCGCGAACAGGATCTCCTCATTGACCAACCGCCGTTCGGTGGCCGGCGGGACGATCACATTGGGCTGACGCGCGGCCGGCCGGGCGGCTCGGGTCGGCGGCGGTGAGACGGGAGGAGCGGCGCGCCGCGTCCGGGGCGGCGCAACCGCTCGAACCGACGGCGGCCGCCGCGGCCTGCGCAACACCGGCTCCTCCTCATAATCCTCGATGATGACCGGCCGGCGGCTCGCTTGATCCAGGATCAACCCGCCGATGATGCCGGCGCCGACACCGACAGCCGCGGGCCCCCAGCTACCTCCGCCCGGATATCGTCCAGGATAACGAGGCGGCCGCCCAGGCGCGCCACCGGGACGCTGGTCGGGATAGGGCCTGGTCGTCGGGACGCGATCGCTTCCTGTCTCCGACCTCTGGCTCAGTCCCTGGCCCTGGCCGAAGCGCTGACCGCCGGTCCTGAAATCTTGAGCGGAAGCTGGGAAAATCAGCCCGATGAGCCAGACAAGGGCGGCGCAACCGGCAAATCGCGCCCACTGTTGATGCGACCTCCCGCTGGTTTGACGGAGCACGGCACCCACTCCCCATTTCGGCCCCAAGGCCAGCATCCCAAAGCCCCCGTCGCGCCCGCTACGGGGCCGGCGCTACGAAGCTGATGATCGCAGCCTCGGCCTTCATCCGCGCCGCGATGGCGTCGACCTGCGCCGGCGTCAGCTTCGCGTCGCCGACGCGCACCTTGAAGAAGCCGTTGGCGCGCGGACCGTCGACCACCGACGCCTCGTAGCGCTTGAAGAAAGCGGCAATGTCGGCGGCCCTTGCATCCGGTACGAAGCTGAGCAGGACATAACGCTCCGAGGACGATGTTCCCGGCGCAGACGCAGTCCGGAACCCACCCCCGCCACCGCGCAGGGCAACGCCCGTCAGCGCAACGCCCTGAATCGCGATCAATGCCAGAGCCGCGGCGCTGGCATAGGCAAGCTTTCGCGGCGGCAGCGCCGCCAGCCATTGGCCGAGCCAGCTCAGGAAGCCGCCGCGGGCCCGTGCCAGAAGCGGCGCCTGCTGCGGTTCGGCTTCGATGCCGGCCATCAGACGGTCGAGCGCGCGTGGCGAAGGGGCGCCCAGGCTCTCGTTGAGCAGGATCGTCTCCGCCATATCCTCACGGATGATCTCGAGCCGTGCGGCGAGTTCAGGATCAGTCGCCAGCGCCGTCTCGACGCGCGCCTTGTCGGCAGCCGAAATGCGGTCATTGGCGTAGAAGGGCAGCAGCTCTTCGAGCTCACGTCGCCTCGGATCGGTCGCGATGCCCTCAGTCATGGCGCACCTCCCGATTGGGCGGATCGAACCGGCCTCCGAAAGCACTCATGGCCAGCCCCGATCGATCCCGGCCGCCTTGAGCAGCTCGCCCAGCTTCTTGCGGGCATGGAAGAGCCGCGTCTTGACGGTGTTCTCGGGGATGCCGACAATCCGCGCCACCTCCTCCACGGAGGTCTCGTGATAATAGACGAGATCGATGACCTCGCGGTGTTCGAGGCTGAGTTTCCCGAGGCAGGCCCTGATCGCGAGACCCTTGTCCTGCTTCTGCAGCACGATTTCAGGATCGTCCGCCTCGTCCTCGATGGATTCGGCGAATTCGTCGTCCAGGCCAGCCTCGCGCCGCTTGCGCAGCAGCGAGTACGCCTTGTTGCGGGTGATGGCGAGGAGCCAGGTCGTGACGCTGGCGCGCGCCTCGAACCGGTCCGCCTGCCGCCAGAGGTCCATGAAGACGTCACTGATCACATCCTCCGCAACCGTCTCGTCGCGCACGAGCCGCAGCGCGAAACGATAGACATGCACCTGGTGCCGCGAGAACAGCACCTTCATCGCGAGCCGGTCGCCCGAGGCGATCCGCTTGACGAGGTCTTCGTCGGACTCGGTATGCATCGCGCGGGGCCCTGCATGCCGGCTCGCAGGTTTGTCGCTGCGAATGCGGCGGAGGTTCAATCCGTTCCAAGATTAATGGCTCGCACGCATTGCGCCAGCCATTTGCTGCGACATCCTCAACCTGGGGTCGCGAACCCTGCCGCCGCAGCAGAGCCGCCCCCGAGCCGATCGCAGGGCGGGCCTGCTTTGCCAGCCTTCCGCCGCGCCGCGGAATCGTGGAAGCATGCGCCCTCGAACAAGGGGAGTTGGATATATGGCCGTTGCCAAGAGCGCGCGTGAGACTGTCTACCGGACGCAGAACTGGAACCTGACCAAGCCCTCGGCGCGCGGAAAGAACGGCATTGTCGTCTCGCAGAACCGCGAGGCAGCCGCAGCCGGCGCAGCGATCCTGGACGCCGGCGGCAATGCCGCAGACGTCGCCGTCGCTGCCTGCTTCGCGCTCGCCGCGGTCGAACCCTGGAACAGCGGTCTCGGCGGCATCGGCTTCGCGGTCGTGCTGAAGGCCGGTGAGCAGCGGGCGCAGGTCATCGATTTCGGCCCCGTCGCGCCCCGTCGCGCCGATCCGGCGGACTACCCGCTGACCGGCGCGATGAAGAAGGACCTCTTCACCTGGCCGGAGGTGGTGGACGACCGCAATATCCACGGACCGCTCTCCTTCTGCATCCCTTCGTCGGTTGCGGGCTATGCGGCGCTGAAACAGCATTTCGGCAGCGGACTGCCGGTCTCCGACCTCCTCGCTCCTGCGATCGCGCTCGCCAGGCGCGGGCTGGCGCAGGACTGGTACACGACGCTGAAGATCGCCTCCTCGGCCTCGGTCTTGCGGCTCTATGAAGAAAGCGCCCGCATCTATCTGCCTGGCGGCCTGCCGCCGGTGCCGCCCTATCAAGGTGTCCCGGGCTTCATGAGGCTCGGCAATCTTGCAGCGACCCTGGAGCGCCTGGCCGAGGCCGGCCTGCGCGACTTCTACGAAGGCGAAACCGCAAGGCGCCTCGCAGCCGATATCGCGGCAGTGGGCGGCGTCGTCGATGCGACCGACCTCGCAGGCTGCGAAGCGACCGTCCGGCAGGCTCCCGTGATCGACTGGCGCGGAACGCATCTGCTGCACACGGCCGGCGGGCTGACGGCCGCCCCGACGCTCGCCGCAGTCGTCGAAGGCATGGCGGCAGTCGCTCCGCCGACGGGAGGCCCGGACGCCGCCTGGTTCGCAAAGCTCTCGACGGTGATGCGCGAGGCCTATGCCGAGCGCCTCTCCGGACTCGGCGCCGCACAAGCTGCACCGGAACCGGCCGACACCTGCACCACGCATCTGACCGTGGTCGATGGCGAGGGCAATCTTGTCGCCATTACCACCACGCTGCTCTCGTCGATGGGCAGCCGCGTCGTGCTGCCCGAGACCGGCGTGCTGATGAACAACGGCATGATGTGGTTCGATCCGCGCCCCGGCAGCGCCAATGCGATCACCCCTGGCGCGCGACCGCTCTGCAACATGTGCCCGGTCGTGGTGACTCCGAAGGACGGCAACTGGCCGCGGTTTGCCATGGGCGCCTCGGGCGGCCGGCGCATCCTCGCCAGCGTCTACCAGAGCCTGGCCTGGACGCTCGATTTCGGCATGGACGTCGGCGAGGCCGCCCATGCGCCGCGCATCGACGTCTCCGGGCCGGATTCGACCAGCGCCGATTGCCGCCTGCCCGACGATGTTCTCGATGCGCTGGAAGCGGCCGGACCGGTCTCGATCGTCGAGCACGGGGTGCTGCCGATCAACTTCGCCTGCCCGAACCTGATCCGCGCCGACACCGACGGCGCGGAGGGTTGCAGCGATCTCGTATCGCCCTGGTCGGCCGCGGTCGCGGCAGCCCCTGCGGCCTGACGCGACTCCGCCCTGCGCCGGTCAGGCCCGGCGCAGGCCCCACGGATAGGGCGCGGAGCCCGGCAGCATGCCGGTCAGGCTCTTGCGATAGGCCGTGCGAATAACGAACTGGCCGAGCGGGATGGTCGCAACCTCTTCCAGCGCCAGCCGTGCCAGGGCAACGGCCGCCTTCTTCTGGCCAGCCGCATCGGCGGCGTAGAGCCACTCCTCGGCCAGTTTCTCGGCGGTCTCGTTCTCCCACCAGCCGAACCAGCCCTTCGCTCCCTGACCACGGACGAGCAGCGACAGGGCCGGGTTGCTCCAGCCCACCGCCGGGCCGGTGGTGTGAAATATGCTCCAGCCGCCCTTCTCGACGCTTTCGCGATTGCCGCGACGCTGCACGACCGTGCCCCAGTCGCTGTCGGCCATCTGCACATTCATGCCGAGACGCTGCAGCAATTCACCGGTGACCTGCCCGAGCGGGCCGATATCGGGGAAATCGGTGGGGCTGATGATGACGACCTTCTCGCCAGCATAACCGGACGCCGCCAGGGCGGCCTTCGCCTTGTCCAGGTTTTGCGGCATCAGGTCTTCCTGCTCGCCGGTATAATAGGGCGTGCCGCGCGGCCAGAGGCTGCGGCAGGTCTGCCAGAGCGTGGTGTCGTCGCCCTGCGTCGCCTGCATGTAATCCTCCTGGTTGACCGCCATGCGAACGGCTTGGCGCACCTTGGGATTGTTGAAGGGCGGGTGCAGGTGGTTCAACCGCATGATCGCCATCCGGCCGGAGGTGTCGGTCGCCTCCCGCCTGATCTCGGGATTGCTCGCGAGCAGCGGCTGCAGGTCGGTCAACGGACGCTCCCACCAGTCGACCTCGCCCTTCATCAGGGCCGAAGCCGCGGTCGCGGGATCGGGCAGGACCTGCCATTCCACCCGCTCGAAATAGCCGGTCTTGCCGCCGGCGTTGCGGCTCGCCGGCTCGGGACGCGGCTTGTAGCCGGCGAATTTCTCGTAGACCACCCGGCTGCCGGAGACATACTCGCCCGGGATGAAGCGGTAGGGGCCGGAGCCGACGATCTCCGTCACCTGCTTGCTGGCATCGGTCACGGCCAGCCGTTCGGGCATGATGAAGGGCGGCGTATCGACCTTGGCGAGAGCCTCGAGCATCGTCGGGAAGGCGCGCGTCAGCTTGATCTCGAAGACCCGGTCATCGACGACCTGCCAGCTCTCGACCACCTTGGCCAGCAACTGCCCGTACGGGTCGCGCTGGCACCAGCGCTTCAGGCTGGCGACGCAATCGGCGGCCTTGACCGGCGCGCCGTCATGGAAGACCAGACCGTCACGAAGCGCGATGCGCCAGGTCTTGCCATCGTTCAGCACCTCGTGCCCTTCGGCCATTTGTGGCTGCGGCTTGAAGTCCATATCGGCGCCGAAGAGCGTGTCGAAGACATAGTAGCCGTGATTATTGGTCACGGTCGCGGTGGTCCAGATCGGGTCGAGCGCGCTCAGATTGGCCTGCGGCACGAATTTCATCAGCGTGGAGCGCCCGGCCTGGGCCCGGGCGAGAGACGTCAACGAGGCACTGCCGAGGCCGGCTGCGACGGCCCCCTTCAAGAATATACGGCGCTTCAACGGAAATCCCCTCTTGTCATTGTATTGGCGGCGACGGCGCGTCAGTCGAACCCCAGGAACCCTGGACTGTCGCTCAGGCGTCGAGCCTTCGCCAGCGCGGCGATGTCCGGCACCGGTCGCGCCGTACGTGGATCGCCTGCCAGCACCCGCTCGAGGGCCGCCGCAACGGCAAGCACCTTGGCGTCGCCGCCGCGCGGACCGACGATCTGCAAACCAAATGGCATGCCGTTGCGATCCAGTCCGACCGGCAGCGAGATCGCGGGGTGGCCGACCACGGTGACGGCATAGGCCAGTGCCAGCCAGTGGAAATAGGTTCGCGTCGCCTTGCCGTCGATTTCGGCCGGATAGAGTTCGCTCCAGGGCCGCGGGCTCAACGTCACGGCCGGCGACAGGATGACGTCGAAGCGCGAGAAGAAGCTCTGCCAGTTCTTGTAGAGCACGGTCTGCTGCTTCAGCGCCTGGGTGACGTCGAGTGCGCTGTAGCGCAGTCCTTCCTCGACATTGGCGCGAACATTGGGGCCGACCTGTTCGGGCGTGTCGCGCACCCGCTCATGCATCGAGGCCAGGAAGGAGAGCGAGCGCAAGACCTCGAAGGTTTCGTCCGTGCCGCTGCAATCGGGCGTCGCCTCGTCAGCGACGGCAAAGAGGTGATTGAACAACCCGGTCTTCTCGGCAAAGACCTCACGGATATGCCGCTCGGTCGGCGCGAAACCGAAATCGGGCGTCAACGCGACCTTCAGCGAGGCAAGGTCGATCTCGGCCGGCCGCGCGAAATCCTCCGGTTTGCGCACGGTCTGGCCGAAGATCGTCGTTGCCAGCGGATCGCAGGCATCGTCCGAGACCATGGTCGAGAGCAGCAGGCAGAGGTCGGGCACGGTCCTCGCCATCGGGCCCAGCACACTCAGCGGGTTCCAGCCGAAGGGTCGCTTATCGCTCGGGACCAGCCCCGGTGTCGGCCGAAAGCCGACGACGCCGTTGAAGGCCGCCGGATTGCGCAGCGAGCCGCCCGTATCCGAGCCGGTCGCGATCGGCACCATGTTGGTTGCCAGCACGACGCCGGACCCGCCGGAGGAGCCGGCCGCCGATTTGGAGGGATCGAAGGGATTGCCGGTGACGCCATAGACGGCATTGCGCGTGTTCGCGCCGGCGCCCCATTCCGGCGTGTTGGTCTTTCCGGCGATGATGGCGCCGGCCTTGCGGACCGAGGCGACGATCAATTGGTCTTCAGGCGGCACGAAGTCCCGAAACAGCGGGCTGCCATAGGTCGTCCGCAGGCCCGCGACATTCTCGAGATCCTTGATGCCGACCGGCAGGCCATGCAGGGCGCCGAGAGCATCGCCGCGCATCGTCGCCTCATCTGCCATTCTCGCCGCCGCCCGCGCTCGCTCGTCATCGCGCGCAACCATGGCATTGACGGCCGGGTCGACGGCATCGATGCGGCGGATGCAGCTTTCCAGCAATTCGCTGGCTGAGAGGGACTTCGCCCCGATCAGGGCGCGCGCCTCGACGGCACTGAGATCGCAAGGTTCGCTCAAGGCAGGCCCCTCCATTGGCATGACGCGGCGCAAGGGCCGCGTCTCGTCAGCCAGATCGACAGGAGGCCAAGCTGGCATCGCGGGGACAGGCCTCGCAATGCACAGGATTGCATCGACCCGATGCGCCGGCCGGCGGTCGGGCCGATGGCCGGCTCGCGGGCCAAGATCGGGCCGCTTCGCCTACTGCATATTTGGCGGCAGAAGGTAAAGCGTCATGGCGAAAATCAGATAGACCATCAGCAGGAGCACGCCGACGAACCAGGTCGAGCGACCACCGCTGGTCGTCAGGAACGCGGTCAGCGTGGAAATGAGCACCATGACCACCGCGCCCGGCCAGAACAGCAAATTCATCGGCGCTGGACCGATGACGTAGCTGAGCAGGACCAGCACCGGAGCGACGAAGAGCGCGATCTGGGATGCGCTTCCCAAGGCGATGCCCACGCTCAGGTCAAGCCGGTTTCTGCTCGCGCCGGAGAACGCCGAGGCCATTTCGGCAGCGCCGCCGACCAGCGCCACGACGATGAATCCTACAAACGCAGGCGTCATTCCCAACGCAACAGCGGCTTGCTGGACGGATTCGATGAAGACTTCGCTGACCAGTGCCACGAGGACCGTAACGCCGGCCAGGGTCGCGAGAGCCAAGCCCAGCGGAAATGCCTCTTCGCCGGCCTCCGCTGTATCCGTGCTGCCGAAGAACTCCCGGTGTGACTTGAGCGAGAATACCAAGCCCAACGCATAGGTCCCGATCAGCAGCACCGACAGACCCACGCTCAATTGATGGGCGAAGCTCGATGACGCCACGGAGCCCGCATCGGGAACGATCGACGGAGCCAGCATGGCGACAACGGCAAGAAAGAGAAGGCTCGTTTGGAGGCGGGCACTGACCCGATTGTAGTCCTGCACATGGTATTTGAGACCGCCGATCAGAAATGACGCCCCCAGCATGAACAGAGTGTTGGTCACGATCGCTCCGGCGATGGACGCCTTCACCAACGTGAATTCACCGGCGCGTAGCGCGGCCAGCGCAATGATCAGCTCGGTCAGGTTGCCCAACGTGGCGTTGAGAAGGCCGCCCACGGCATCACCTGTCTTCACGGCAACGGACTCCGTCGCGTGACTCAGCAACGTCGCCAAGGGTACGAGTGCAAGTACGGCAAGCACGAACAGGAGTGTATGTGCTTCGGGCTTGAGGCGCTGGGCGATGAATACTGCGGGTACCATCGCCAACAGCCAGAGAATGGCATTGTGGCGGATTTCTCGGAGCAGCGGCGCAATCATTGCCATCAGGTAGGCCTTCCCTGTCTTGGAACTGGCACCTTCGTTTGGGCTCCGGGCGTCACTCCAGGCGTTCTCAGTTGAACCTTATTTCTCGTCAGTAAAATCGATCTCCGTCGCGCGGAGCGCTTGGACGCTGCCCGCTGCAACAAGACCGGTCAGGACGATGCGTCCAATCACCAATCCGAGCCCGATCATGACAACCAGCACTCCGGACAGAATTGGCCCTATCACACGGAATTGTTGCGCGAGGGCGAAGAAAGAGGCGCGCCTTTTCTCTTTGGGCTCCATCAGATGAAACCTCGTAAGATTAGGCACCCACACGCCCCCAAGCAGACCGCGGCAGCCTTCCATTATAGTAAGGCAAGCGCTTCCATCTGTGCGTCGAACGCTAGAACAAGGCGTCGGCCACCGAACGGGTCGAAAGCTGCCATGAGCGAATTTCCGACTGCCGGAACTGTCTATCGATCGTATTCACCGGTCAAGATCGCCGTTTCGGATGGATTAATCTGTTCTCGCGAAGATGGGTGCGCCGCCGGTACGCTGACGAGCGCGTTGGAGAGTATTCGACTTTCTGCCAGTCGCCAGCGGAACCGGACATGCCGATTCCCGGGCACATCATCGAATGCCAGAACGTTAGTTTACAGGGCTTACGTTCATTGTACTGTGTTCTGCGTGTCAGCCAACGATGAGCCGTGGTTGTTCGGCCAATCGGATAGGCAGGCACTTGGAACTCGTCTTCCGCTACGTCCACCGGAGATCCAGCCCATTCTCGTCGCATTTCCGACGTGGTCCAGAATGGGCTGAGTACTACACACCACACGAGGCTCTTGCAGCAAACTGTTTAAGGGGGCAGATCGATGGACGGGAAGGCTCCAAACCTCGGTCGCCCCTCGACCATGATCGACAATGCCATTCGGGTCGGTCTGGTTGCCCTGCTGGTCTATGCCTGCGCACGGATCGTGCTTCCCTTTGCATTCCTTTTGAGTTGGTCAGCGATCCTGGCGGTGATGCTGTATCCGCTCCATCTGCGCTTGATGCCGCGGCTCGGGAATCGTGGATCGGCGCTGCTGATCGGACTGATCGGCGTCGTGTTGATGCTGGGGCCGATGGTGATTGCGGTGACGTCGCTTGCGACGACGCTCTATTCGCTGATCTCGACCTTGCAGAGCCAGAACGTAACCATCCCACAGCCACCCCTATGGCTCGATGGCACCCCTTTGATCGGCAAGAAATTAACGGAGATCTGGACACTCGTCGCCTCCAACCTGCCGGCGGCGCTGGCAAAATACGGCCACCTGCTCAGCGGGCCCTTGGCATGGCTGGCTACGTTCGCTGGTGGCCTTGCCGTTGGCGAACTCTCATTCGTTCTTTCCTTCGCGATCGCCGCGGTACTCATTGTCTACGGCAAGGACGCAGCAACGTTCGCTAGACGCCTGTTGACACGCGTCACAGGGAGCAACGAGCGCGCGGTGCAACTGGTCACGCTGACCGCAGCCACGATCCGCGGCGTGGGACTCGGGGTTGTTGGCGTTGCTCTGATCCAGTCATCGCTTTTAGGCCTGGGCTTCTTCGCCATAGGAATTCAGGCAGCCGGTCCCTTGACCCTTGTTGCGCTCATATTGGGCATCATGCAGGTGCCGCTGATTTTGCTGACGCTGCCTGTGGTCGKCTATGTCTTCATTTACGAAGCAACGCAGCCGGCAGTCATCTTTCTGATCTGGAATATTGTCGTCGGTCTCGGCGACAACATTCTCAGACCATTGATGCTCGGCAGAGGGCTGAATGTGCCGATGCCGGTCATTCTGATGGGCGTTATCGGCGGCATGATCGTCGACGGGCTCCTCGGACTATTCGTCGGGCCCGTTCTTCTGGCCGTCAGCTACGTGTTGCTGCTGGAATGGCTGCAGCAACACCCGGTGTGAATTGCTCTCCTGCGGCGTCCTTACCTCGATCGCAGGCAGCGCCGCACCGGCGGAGACGCGCCTGACGCCCTCCGTCGAAGGCGGCAAGCGCAATGGCCGCGAATGCACCGGCGCTTGCTCTAGGCTGCGCGCTTCAGCGCTTCGCCGAGCAGGGACACCATGTCGTCGATCTGCCCGGGCTCGACGATCAGCGGTGGCGACAGAGCGATGATGTCGCCGGTGACACGGATCAGCAGCCCCTTCTCGAAGCAGTCGACGAAGATGTCATAAGCCCGCGCCCCGATCGCTCCAGCGCGCGATTCGAGCTCGATGCCGACGACGAGGCCGATGGTGCGGATATCGATCACATGCGGAGCGCCCCTGAGGCTATGCATCGCCTCCTGCCATTTCGCCGCGAGCTCGGCGGCGCGCGTCAGGAGCCCCCCTTCGGCATAGATGTCGAGCGTCGCGAGACCAGCGGCGCAAGCGATCGGGTGGCCGGAATAGGTGTAGCCATGGAACAGCTCGATCGCAGCCTCCGGACCGGTCATCAGCGCATCATGCACCTTGCGGCTGGCGAAGACGGCGCCCATCGGCACCGCACCATTGGTCAGCCCCTTGGCCGTCGTCATGATGTCCGGCACCACGCCAAAATACTCGGCCGCAAAGGGCGTGCCGAGACGGCCGAACCCGGTGATGACCTCGTCGAAGATCAGCAGGATGCCGTGACGCGTCGCAATCTCGCGCAGGCGCTGCAGATAGCCCTTCGGCGGCAACAGAACGCCGGTCGAGCCTGCGACGGGCTCGACGATCACCGCCGCGATCGTTTCCGCGCCATGCAGCGCGACCAGGCGCTCCAGATCGTCGGCAAGTTCGGCGCCGTGCTCCGGGAGCCCCTTCGTGTAGGCATTGCGGGCAAGATCATGCGTATGGCGCAGATGATCGCTGCCCGGAAGCTGCGGGAAGACACGCCGGTTATTGACCAGTCCACCGACAGAAATGCCGCCGAAGCCGACGCCGTGATAGCCGCGCTCGCGGCCGATCAGGCGGGTTCGCGTCCCCTGCCCGATCGCGCGCTGATAGGCGATGGCGATCTTGAGAGCCGTATCGACTGATTCCGAGCCCGAACCGGTGAAGAAGACGCGATCGAGTTTCGCCTCTCCGGCCCCTGGCGCCAGGGCGGCGAGGCGCTCGGCGAAGTCGAAGGCGATCGTGTGCCCCATTTGGAAGGACGGCGCATAATCGAGGGTCGAAAGCTGGCGCTCGACCGCTTCCGTGATCTGGCGGCGGCCATGTCCGGCATTGACGCACCAGAGCCCGGCCGTGCCGTCGACCACCTTGCGACCATCATCGGTGGTGTAGTGCATGCCCTGGGCCGAGGCGAGGAGCCGCGGCGCGGCCTTGAACTGCCGGTTGGCGGTAAAGGGCATCCAGTAGCTGTCGAGCGAGCGGGCGTTCTGCAATGAGGCTGGCGGAGTGTTGGCGGTCATGGCGTGCTCCCTTGTCTGCCTGCCACAAGCCACGTTCCGTCATTGCCAACAAGTCTGTTTCGGATGAAACATAAGACGCTGATTTATAAGGAGACAAAGATAGATCGATGCAGATATTGAACAGAAGGAACAGCGGGTGATCGGCATCGATGTCGGAGGGGTGACTGCGCCATGCCGGTAAGCTCCGACACGAAAATGAGCTCATTTGGGGCCCGTGGGCGTCGGTTTGACAGATAAGCTGTCCCCTTCGCGTCAAACACAGTTGGCATATGTCCCACGGCAAGCGCACGGGACGAAGATGTGTCGAGGATCGTCGCGGGACAAGCACGGGTTGGCGGGGAGGAGAGTTCGGTGTCTGTGGACGTAGGTGCTCGCCTTAGATTCATCCGACAGAAATACAATCTATCGCAGCGCACGCTCGCTAGGCGTGTCGGCATAGCCAATTCGTCGATATCGCTGATCGAGTCGAACTCCATTAGCCCATCCGTTGGAGTCCTGAAGCGAATTCTCGATGGAGTTCCCATTGGACTCAGCGAATTCTTCTCAATGGAGCCTGACAGGCCGCAACAGACCTTCTATCAAGCCAGTGAATTGGTTGAGATTGGCAAGGGCGGGATTTCGTATCGGCAAGTGGGCGAGAGCCTGTTCGGTCGCGCACTTCAAATCCTGAAGGAACGCTACGAACCAGGGACCGACACAGGTCGTGTGCTGCTCGCCCATGATGGCGAAGAGGGCGGAATTGTCCTCATTGGCCGGCTGGAGGTCACGGTCGAGGATCAGCGCCGAATACTGGGCCCCGGCGATGCGTATTATTTCGATAGCCGAAGGCCGCATCGGTTTAGATGCGTGGGACCGGTTGCCTGCGAAGTTGTAAGTGCCTGCACGCCGCCATCGTTTTAGCCCCGAGTTTGGGCCGGTGACGCGCCAACCGTCGATCGCGGACGGCATCTGCGATTGGCCGTCCAGGCTGCCCTGGCCTGCGAACCGTCTGAGTGCCTGCATCCCCGGATATTGCTTGGCGTCCGTTAGGCAGTCATTGCACCGATCTCCTGACGCTGCGCGGCATGAGGCTGACGAGACCGAGCAGCGCCAGCGCGACACCGATCCAAAGCGGCGAGCGCAAACCATAACCGGCGACGATACCGATGCCACCGAACCAGGCGCCTGCTGCAAGACCGATATTGATGACCGATGTGTGGACTGTGTTCACCAATGGCCCGGGGTGCGCTGTCTTCATGACGCGTGAAATCATCGCCGGGTTCATGGGGACCCCGACCAATCCTATCGCAATGAAAGCAACGACGCTGACAATGCGGTGATCGGCAAAGACTGCGAATGTCGCGAGCGTCCCCGCCAATGCGATCAGGCCGCCGACGAGGATCGGAATCGTATGCTTGTCGGCGAAGCGCCCAACGATCGCGTTGCCGATGACGTTGGCTGCACCATAAGCGCCGAGCAGCAGGGGTACCGTGGCAGGAGAAAAGCCCGTCACATCCGTAAAGATCGGCGAGAAATAACTGAATGCGGCAAAGGTCGCGCCAATGATCAGACCGCTCGTGGCATAGGCCGCCCAAAGCTGGCCGTTTCGGAACGATGCCAGTTCAGTGCTCAAGCTGATTTGGGCCGATTTCCTGGATGCCGGAACCAATGCTGCTATGACAGCGGCACACAGCATCGCGAGCGCGACGACCAGCCAAAAGCTCGCTCGCCAGCCAAAGCGCTGGTCAATCAAGGTCGCAGCCGGCACGCCCAGGACCGTCGCGAGCATCAACCCGGCGAGCACGATCGATGAGGCCCGCCCTCTCGCGTCCGGTCGAACGACTTCGGCACAGATGGCCAACGACGCCCCGAAACATGCCGAACCGGCAACACCGGTGATGATCCGCGCGGCAACCATGATGCCATACCCATCCGCCGTCGCGGCGATGATCCCTCCAACACTGTAGAGCGCAAGCAAACCAAGCAGTGCGCGCCTGTTTGGAACTCCGAGTTTGAGAAGCGCGAGGGTCAGCAGCGGCCCACCGACGACCATCCCCGCCGCATAGATCGAGATCAGATACCCGACCTCGGCAATCGTTACGCCAAGCGCGGCCGACAGCGAGGGCATCATGCCGGCGACCATGAATTCCGATGTGGTCAGCGAAAAGATCGTCAATCCCAGGACATAGACCACTACCGGGAGTCCTTCCCGCACGGCCTGCGCTGTCGGCGTTCCGGAAGCCGAGCTCGCCGGGCTGCTGCGATCGACAGTGTCCATTGTCACTCAATCCATTCTATAATTCTCACTATAAAATTCGCTACCCGGCTTGCGTGCCATGGTCAAGGATTTATATAATTCACGCTACAAAAAGGAACACCATGGCAGTCCGAGGCCGCCCGCGCAGCTTTGCCCGTGACCACGCACTTCAGCGGATCATGGAAGTGTTCTGGGCCAAGGGGTATGAGGGCACTCAGCTCAACGACCTGACGGCAGCGATCGGGATTACGCCGCCGAGTTTTTATGCAGCCTTTGTCTCGAAGGAATCAGCGTTTCGGGAGGCGGTAGAGCTCTATGTGGCGACCGCAGGATCTGGCGCCCTGCGCGCGCTCGACGAAGGCACCACCGTACGGGAGTCGATCCGCGCCATGCTTCAGGCCAGCATCGACACGGCGCTCAGCGCACCACACTCTGGCGGCTGCCTGCTGATCCTCGGCGTGGTCAACTGCCAGATTGAAACCGAACCACTGCGCGAACTGCTCAGGAGCATTCGCGAGGAAACCGAGATGCGTATTCGCGCCAGGCTGGCTCGGGGCGTGGCGGAGGGTGACCTGGTGGGTTCKAGCAATATCCCGGTGCTGGCCAACTACTACAGCGCAGTGATGCAAGGCCTTTCAATGCAAGCTCGCGACGGCGCCACGAGAGACGAGCTCGAGGCGCTCATCGCTCCGTCAATGACCCCGCTGCACGTGTAGATCGCAGGCCGACCTGCCCAAACCATGCCCCCGAGAGGTCGAAACACGATGGAAGAACAGGTCAATCGTTCGATCCGCGATCATGCTACGTCCACTGGCAAGGTGGTGGTGCCCGCCGTGCTCAAGGACGATGTCGAACAGTTCCATTATGCCCCGGCGCGGCGCGCTGGAGATTTCGTATTTCTGTCCGGGCTTGTCGCCAGCAACAGGCAATCGACAGCGATGGACGCCGAGCGCTTTTGTAGCGAATTGCGTCGTGTCTTCACATTGATGGAACAGCTTCTGAACGCATGCGGGGCGCGTGTGGATGATGTCGTGGAACTTCAGATGTTTCATGTGCTCGGCAGCGACCGACTGGCGTTGGACAAAGCAGGACAACTGGCCGCGATTGCGGCCGTCCGGGACGAGTTCTTTCCCGCCCCCTATCCCGCCTGCGTCGAACTGGCCGTCGCTGAACTCAACGCGGCAGATGGGCTGGTGGAGATCAAGGCGACGGCATTTGCCCCCCTATTGCCTCGTGACCAGATGTAACGTGGTGAGCGCTCGACGCGCCTGGTTGCAAAGCGATGAATAGCAAACAAGACGACGAGCGATGAGCGAAGCCAAACAGGCCTTGGCAACAGCGACTATCTTACGGCCGGACGGAAGTGTTGCTTCTATCCATGACAGATGTCCCTTGCGGCAAGCGGATTGCATCCTCATCGGTGAGCATGGCTCTCCGATTTCATCGACAATGACAGCCCCAATGCCATGGCTGCCAGCACCGAGGCGACGAAGCCGAGATTGTTCGAGCCCAGCCACTCAATCCCTAGACCGCCGATGGAACCCGATAGTGCGATGGCGAGGTACAGGATTGCCTGGTTGAGCGAAACGAGAACACCGGCGGCTTCAGGCTTCAGGGAGATCAGTCGGTGCTGTTGCGGCGTCGTAATGGCGAAGGCGGCGATGCCGTACACCGCGATCAATGCAAAGGCCCATGCCAGGTTATCGGTGGTCAATCGCAGGACGACCAGGCTGAGGATGAGCCAGACCAAGGCGATCGCCACCACCCTGCGGCCGCCAAAGCGGTCGGCGAGCATACCGGCGCCCAGGTTCCCGACAGTGCCAACCACGCCAAGCGTTGTCATGAGCCCCGCAAGGTAGAGACTGTTTCCCTGCGTCGCCGTTTCAAAGATGACGCCCATATAGGTGTAGGGCATATACACAGCGGTGAAGGCCAGCAGGGTCACTCCGAGGACCGCAGCGATTTGAGGCTCGAGCAGGAACCGCAATTGCTGGCGTAACCCCGGTGCTGTCGCGATCGTCGTTGTCTTCGGGACGGAGATGACGATCCCGATGACGCCAACCACGGCCAGTCCGGTTGCAAGCCACATGGTCGACCGCCAGCCGAACATCCCGCCGAACGCTGTACCCAAGGGTGCCCCAAGCGCAGTCGCCGCAGTGAAGCCGCTCACGACCAAAGCAATGGCTCGGCCCCGGTGTGCTGGCGAAACCATCGCGGCAGCAGTTACGGTGGCGGTCGGCACAAATAATCCAACGCCGAGAGCAGCCACGACCTGACCGGCCAGAACATGAGCATAGGACGGCGCAAGCGCAGTCCAGACACTCCCGGCAAGATAAGTCACCACTGCGGCGACCAGTACGGTTCTTCGGTCCCATCCCCCGGTGGACGTCGTCAGGACTGGGCCCGCGAGTGCGCAGGTCAACGCGAAGATCGTGATGACCTGCCCCGCGACGGACGGCGCGATCTTGAGCGAACTGCTGAGAAGGGGCAGCAAGCCCGCCAAGACGAACTCGCCGGTCCCGACGACAAAGACACCGAATGCGAGCATCGAAACCGGGAGCCATGGGCTCTTGGCCTGCGGCCGATCGACTTCACGTGGAGTTTGCAGCGGCGCAGCGACCATGAATGGACCTTTCCGGCCCGGCGATGTCAGCACCGATGCCAAGTTGTTTGGTTGAACAATTGGGATATGAGCGGGCAGCCGGCGCGGCGGCGCGGCTCATCAAGACGTTCGGCCTCAAGCGCACGAAGCCGTTCGATGAGAGGTCCTTTAGGGGCCCGGCAGGATGAACTTCAGGTCTTCAAGGAAGGTTCGGAAAGCTGGCGACAACCCGTCTCGCCTCGCCAACAAATCCGCAGATCGGCCACGAGCGGCAGGTCGCTGCTGGCGTTCCGGCTCTCCGGAGCGGAATGGGTCGCAGCTCATCTTAGACCCCGCGCCGCCCGGAGCCGCTGCCTGGATGCGAGCCGCGCCAGTTCGAACTGGTCGGCTTCCCCCATCAGGGCCGCCACATTGGCCGATGCCTGATACGAAGTAAGCTCAAAGGCGAGCTGCTCAATATCGGTGTCGGGCTGAAGCTCTCCCGCCCGCATCGCCTCGGTCGACAGATTGACGATGCACTGCCTCGCCTCGAGCCGATGATGCTCCACCCGATCGCGGATCCGTCCCGGACGCGTGCGGTATTCACTGCTCAGCGCGTGAACCAGGCAGCCGCCCGGAAGCGTTCTTTGCTCCACGAATGTGTACCAGCCCTCGATAAGAGCGATGAGACGCTCGACCGCGTTTGGCCTTGCCCTGGCGGGGCCAATGACGGCGTCCGTGTATAGCGACACGCCGTTCTCGATCGTCGCGAGCTGCAGCGCCTCTCTGTCGCCAAAGAGGATTTGGATGTTGCCTCGTGCAACCCCCGCATCAGCGGCCACGCGCCCGAACGTCAGACCGTCCAGCCCCTCGATGGAGGCGATCCGGGTTGCATGGTGAAGAATGTTGGCCCGGGCGCGGTCGCCGCGCTCCTTCCTCTTATCGCTCGTCATCATGTCACCTCACAGCTTGCAATAAATATACAGTCGTATGTATATTGTAAAGCCCGTACTGAAGGGATTGACCGGATGTTGTCCCTCTGAGAAGCGGCCGCCAGGCCCGTCGAACGCCGGGGCCAGACTCTCAAACGGACCTAAATGGCCCGCTGGGAACCGGAAACACACCGGCGCGCCTCAGTCGATCGTGGACTGGCACCGGACCTTGTCTGATAGTGAGCCGGCTGATGGCCGAAGTGCCCTACTATTGTTGTATTGCTGAATCAGCGCGGTATCGGCGGATGATCGGTCAGGACCGGAGGGTGGCATGAGCGATCCACGCGAGCATCAGCTCATCGATGCCGTCTACGAGGCAGCCCTTGTGCCAAGCCTCTGGCCATCCGTGCTCGCCAAATTCGCCGATATCTGCAGCGCGAAGGACGCGGTGCTTTGCACCGTCCGGGGCGAGGAGATGCGCTTCGTCAACTCCTCACCCGCGTTTGAGCAGCTCTGGCTCGATTTTCTCAGCCTCTATCCCGGGGCGTCCAACGAGCGGACCAAACGTCTGATGGCGCTGCAGCATCCCGGTTTTGCAACCGATGCCGACGTCTTCACCATGCAGGAAATGGCTCAGGACCCGATCTATCGCGACTTCTTCATCCCGCGTGGCTATGGCTTCGGCGTCGCGACCGCAATCGAGGTTCCGAGCGGCGACACCATCATCGTCCATGCCGAACGCGACTATGCATCGGGGCCGGTCGGGCGCGATCTCGTCACGCAGGTCGATCGCACGCGGTCCCATTTTGCTCGCGCCGGCATCCTGGCAGCGCGGCTCGACATGGAGCGTGCCCGCACCGTTGCCCACGCGCTCGAGATGATCGGCCTTCCTGCAGCCGTGCTCGGATGGCGCGGACAGGCCCTCGCTGCGAATCCGCTCCTCGTCAGGCTGATGCCGGATGTCGCGCAGGACCGCCCATCCCGGCTCGGGCTCGCCAATCCCTCTGCGGACCGCTTGCTTCTCCAGGCGTTCGCAGCCCTGGGCAAAGCGCCGCACGATGCCGCCGTCCGCTCGATCCCGATTGCCGCCGAGGGCGATAATCCGCCCTTCATCGCGCATCTCGTGCCGGTGACCGGGGCGGGTCACGATGTGCTGTCGCAAGCCCATGCGATTCTGGTCGTAACGCCGGTCGTCCCCGGAGAGGTCCCGACCGCTTCGGTCATCCAGGGCCTGTTCGACCTGACGCCGGCGGAGGCCAAGCTCGCTGCCTTGATCGCCGCCGGAAGCCGCCCCCGCGATGCCGCGCTCGCCCTCGGCATCGGTGAGGAAACCGTTCGGACCACTCTGAAGCGGGTCTTTGCGAAAACGGGCCTCGAACGCCAGGCCGATCTGGTCGGGCTCTTGCAGGGCGCCAGCCTCGGCGGGCGCGTTCTCCACACCCAGCCGTAAAGGGCTGCAACCCCCACGACGTCACCGATCTGAACGCCAGGCGGCTCAAGACAGCAATCTTGGGGTGGTTCTCCCCGCGGATGCTTACTCGCCCGCCGAACGTGCCAGGACCTGGCCATACCGTGCGTGGGAAAAGGCCTCGCTCCGCCTCAGTTCGGCGTCGAGAGCCTGCCCCTCCTCAGTCAGGCTATATTCGACATGGCGGACATTCTCGCTCAGGTCGCAACGGATGACGAAACCCTTGCCTTCAAGTGACTTGAGCCGGGCGGAAAGGACACGCGCGGAGATCGATCCGGGCAGCGCGCGGCGAAGCTCCGCAAACCGCAGCGCGTTATTCTGGCCGAGAGCCCAGATGATATGGCTCATCCATTCCTGGGCAAGGAACTTGAGCAAAGGTTCCACCCGGCATTTGCTATCGTCGACTTCAATTCTTTCAACCTTGTTCATGGCAAGCTTGCGGTATCCATAAGGTTACTACTGGTCGAGGCCGTATTGCAGCGCTAGCGTGCAGCCGTGTTCACTGCCGCGATGGAGGTTGGTTCATGGCTCGCGCAACTCCGGTTCCAGGTAAACTGCTGCTCTCTCCTCAGGATCACACCCTGATCCTGATCGACTTTCAATCGCAAATGTCCTTCGCAACGAAGTCGATCGATGCCGTGGCATTGCGCAACAACGCCGCCCTGATTTCCCATGCCGCCGCCGGCTTCGGCGTTTCGGCCATCCTGACCACCGTCGCCGAGAAGAGCTTCTCCGGGCCGATGTTCGAGGAGATCACGACCGCCTTCAACGGCCAGAAGCTGCTTGATCGCACCTCCATGAACACCTGGGAGGATGCCGCGGTGATCGCGCGCGTCAACGAGATCGGCAAGAGCCGCATCGTGCTTGCCGGCCTTTGGACCTCGGTTTGCATCGTCGGCCCGGCGCTCTCGGCCATCGACCAGGGTTTTGAAGTCTACGTCATCACCGATGCCTGCGGAGACGTCTCCGACGAAGCGCATGAGCGGGCCGTCGAGCGGATGGTACAGGCCGGCGCCCGTCCGATGACCGCGTTGCAATATCTGCTCGAGTTGCAGCGCGACTGGGCGAGGACGGACACCTACGATCTCACCACCGGCATCGCCAAGAAGTTCGGCGGGGCCTACGGTCTCGGCATCATCTACGCCAAGACGATGTTCGGCGCACAAGAGGGACATTGATCATGCCCAAGGTCAGCACGAAGGACGGTCTCGAAATCTTCTTCAAGGACTGGGGTCCGAAAGACGCCCAGCCCATCGTCTTCCACCATGGTTGGCCGCTCAGTTCGGACGACTGGGACGCGCAGATGCTGTTCTTCCTCGCGAAGGGCTACCGCGTCGTCGCCCATGACCGGCGCGGCCATGGCCGTTCGACCCAGACCGGAGACGGTCATGACATGGACCATTACGCGGCCGATGCCGCGGCGGTGGTCGAGCATCTCGACCTGCGAAACACCGTTCATGTCGGCCATTCGACCGGCGGTGGCGAGGCGCTGCACTACACGGTCCGCCATGGCAAGGGCCGCGTCGCCAAGCTGGTGCTGATCGGCGCGGTGCCCCCGCTGATGCTGAAGACCGCGGCCAATCCGGGCGGGCTGCCGATCGAGGTCTTCGACGGCTTCCGGCAGGCGCTCGCCGCCAATCGCGCGCAATTCTTCCTCGATGTGCCGAGTGGGCCCTTCTACGGCTATAATCGCCCGGGCGCGAACCCGTCACAGGGCATCATCCGGAATTGGTGGCGCCAGGGCATGATGGGGGGCGCCAAGGCGCATTACGACGGCATCAAGGCCTTCTCGGAGACCGATTTCACCGAGGATTTGAAGGCGGTCGAGGTGCCGACACTGGTGATGCATGGCGATGACGACCAGATCGTGCCGATCGCCGACGCGGCCCTGCTCTCGATCAAGCTGCTGAAGCACGGCACGCTCAAGGTCTACGAGAAGCTCCCGCACGGGCTCTGCACGACCCATCCGGAGCTGGTCAACGCCGATCTGCTCGCTTTCGTGAAAGGCTGATTGTCGGGCGGCCAGAGCCCAAGGGAGGTCGATATGAAGCCCTATCTGCTGGCCCTGGGGGCCGGCCTGCTGGTCGGCATCATCTACAGCCTGCTAAATGTCCGCTCGCCAGCGCCACCGGTGGTGGCGCTGATCGGTCTCCTCGGCATCCTGGCCGGGGAGCAGATCGTGCCGATCGCCAAGCGCGTCCTGGCGGGCGAGCGGCTCAGCATCAGCTGGCTCAGGAGCGAATGCGGCGAGCACCTTTTCGGCGCCCTGCCCGCGCGCTCCGCCGAAAAGCAGGCCGAACGCAACGATGCCGGCAGCAAGCCTTCATGAACCCGACCCGCAGACAGACCACGCTCGGCGGCGCGGCCGGCGCGCTTTCCACGCTGCTCGGCGGCCGGGCCGCCGCCCAGACATCGACGACAGGACAAGCCGCCATGACCGCCGACCTTCTTCTCGTGAACGGACGCTTCAGCACTCTGGACCGCAGAAACCCCGATCCGCAGGCGGCTGCCATCTCCGATGGCCGTTTCATCGGTGTCGGAGCGGAACAGGACATGCGCGCTCTGGCCGGCCCGACGACTGCGATCGTCGACCTCGGCGGCCGGCGTGTCATTCCGGGGCTGATCGACAGCCATATGCACATCATCCGCGGCGGGCTGAACTACAATATGGAGTTGCGCTGGGACGGCGTGCGCTCGCTTGCCCAGGCGATGGAGATGCTGAAGCGCCAGGTCGCGGTGACCCCGCCGCCACAATGGGTGCGGGTGATCGGCGGCTTCACCGAACATCAATTCGCCGAGAAGCGTTTGCCGACGCTCGACGAGATCAACGTGATCGCCCCCGAGACGCCGGTCTTCATCCTGCATCTCTATGACCGCGCCCTGCTCAACGCCGCGGCCCTCCGCGCCGTCGGTTACGGCAAGGAGACGCCCGATCCACCGGGCGGCGAGATCCAGCGCGATGCAAACGGCAACCCGACCGGACTGCTGATTGCCAAGCCCAACGCCAACATCCTCTATGCCACCTTGGCGAAGGGCCCCAAGCTCCCGCCCGAGTACCAGCTCAACTCGACGCGCCATTTCATGCGCGAGATGAACCGGCTCGGCGTGACCAGCATCATCGATGCAGGCGGCGGCTTCCAGAACTACCCGGATGACTACGCAATCATCGAGAAACTGCATGCCGCAGGCGAGCTGACCTTGCGGCTCGCCTATAATCTCTTCACGCAGAAGCCGAAGGAGGAGCTCGCCGATTTCGCGGGCTGGGCCAACCAGGTGAAACCCGGCCAGGGCGATGATCTCTATCGCCATAATGGCGCTGGCGAGATGCTGGTCTATTCGGCCGCGGATTTCGAGGATTTCAGGGTCGAGCGACCGGACATGCCGTCCACGACGGAGGGCGATCTCGAACCCGTCGTGCGGCTGCTCGCCGAGAACCGCTGGCCCTGGCGCCTGCATGCCACCTACGATGAGACCATCACCCGCGCGCTCGACGTCTTCGAGAAGGTCAACCGCGACACGCCCTTGCAGGGGCTGCACTGGTTCTTCGACCATTGCGAGACGATCAGCGATCGCAACATCGATCGCATCGCAGCGCTCGGCGGCGGCATCGCCGTGCAGCACCGGATGATGTTCCAGGGCGAGGATTTCGTCGAACGTTATGGCGCCAGGGCGGCCGAGCGCACACCGCCGATCGCGCGCATGCTCGAGGCCGGCGTCCCCGTCGGTGCCGGCACCGACGCGACCCGCGTCGCGAGCTATAACCCCTGGGTCTCGCTCGCCTGGCTCGTGACCGGCAAGACGCTGGGCGGCCTCAGGCTCTACCCGCAGCGCAACCTGCTCGACCGCGAAAGCGCGCTTCGGCTCTGGACGCAGGCCAATACCTGGTTCTCGACTGAGGAAGGCAAGAAGGGCCAGATCAAGACCGGCCAGCTTGCCGATCTCGTCGTGCTCGATCGCGACTACATGACCGTGCCGGAGGATGAGATCCAGGACATCGAGAGCGTGCTAACGCTGCTCGGCGGCAAGCCGGTTCACGGCACCGGCGACTATGCCGGGCTTGCCCCGCCACTGCCGCCGGCCATGCCGGACTGGTCGCCGGTCAGGACCTTCGGCGGATATCAGAAGCGTGCGGGCATGGATGACCGCAAATATGCCTTCGCGGCCGCCTGCGGCTGTGCCAGCGCGTGCGGCGTCCACGGACACGCACATGCTTCGGCCCTGGCCGCAACCGTGCCGGTGCGCGACGAGGGTTCGTTCTGGGGAGCACTGGGCTGCTCCTGCTGGGCCTTCTGAGCGCACGAAGGGATCGATCATGCCCGGTTCGCCACTCTCTTCCGCTCAGCACGCCGTCGAACGGCTCCTTGGCCAGCCCTGGCTGGTTGTTCTCGCCCGCGTCGCTGTGGCGCTGCCCTTCATGCTCAGCGGCATCGCCAAGCTGTTCGATTTCGCGGGAGCGACCGCCGAGGTCCGCGGTCTGACCGGGCTCGAGCCTGCCGCATTCTTCGCCACGCTCGTCATCCTGACGCAGCTCGGCGGTTCCGCATTGCTGATTGCCGGCGGCCGCTATGCCTGGATCGGCGCGGCGGCGCTGGCCGGCTTCACGATCCTCGCGACACTCTATGCCCATGCCTTCTGGCTGAAGCCCGCGGGCGAGCGCTTCCTGCATCAGAACATCTTCTTCGAGCATGTCTCGATTGCCGGCGGGCTGGCGCTGCTGGCAGTGCTTTCCGCCCGTTCGAGCCGGGGAGCACGAGTCTGATGACCCAAGTGCCGCACGATACCGCAGCCAGACCGGCGTCTTCGGCCTTCGCGCCGCTACGGCACTCCGTCTTCGCCGTACTCTGGGCGGCCACGGTCCTAGGCAATGTCGGCTCCTTCATGCGCGACGTCGCAAGCGGCTGGCTGGTCACCGATCTCTCCGGCTCGCCTGCGGCTGTCGCCATGATCCAGGTCGCCGGTACCTTGCCGATCTTCCTCCTCGCGATCCCGGCCGGCGTGCTCTCCGACATCGTCGACCGCAGGAAATTGTTGATCGGCGTCCAGCTGCTGCTGGGCTGCACCAGCGCTGTCCTGATGACGCTGGCCCTGACCAACCGGCTGACGATCGAACTTCTGGTCGGGCTGACCTTCATCGGCGGTGTCGGCGCGGCCTTGATGGGGCCGACCTGGCAATCGATCGTCCCCGAGCTCGTGCCGATGACCGAGCTGCGCAATGCCGTCGCCCTGAACTCGCTCGGCATCAACATTGCCCGCGCGATCGGCCCTGCCGCCGGCGGCGCGCTCCTGGCGGCCTTTGGTGCCGCCTCGACCTATGGCGCCGACGTCCTGAGCTATGTCTTCGTCATCGCGGCACTGGTCTGGTGGCAGCGCCCCGCCGGCGCCGATGACGAGCTCCGCGAACATTTCGGCGGCGCTTTCAGGGCGGGGCTGCGCTACGCCCGCGCCAGTCGAGAGCTTCACCTGGTTCTTCTGCGGGCCGTCCTGTTCTTCGCCGGCGCCAGCGCCATTTGGGCGCTGTTGCCCCTCGTTGCCCGACAGCTGCTCGGCGGGGGCGCCGGTTTCTATGGCCTCCTTCTCGGAGCTGTAGGAGCCGGCGCGATCGCAGGGGCCATCGTGCTCCCGCGGATCCGGGCCCATCTCGATGCCGACGGCATCATGCTCGGCGCCGCGCTCGTCACGGCCGCCGTGACGGCGGCGTTGGCGGCGGTGCCACCGCAATGGCTCGCCATTCTCATGCTGCTCGTCCTGGGCGGCGCCTGGATCGCTGCGCTGACGACGCTGAACGGCACGGTACAGGCCATTCTGCCAAACTGGGTGCGCGGGCGCGGCCTGGCGATCTACCTCACGATCTTCAACGGCGCGTCGGCCGCCGGAAGCCTGCTCTGGGGGCTTGTTGCCGAAGCAATCGGGCTGCATGCCACCTTGCTCGTCGCAGCACTCGCGCTCGCGCTGGTCGCCGTTGCGGTCCTGCGCCTGCGGCTACCGGCGGGCGAGGCCGATCTCACCCCCTCGACCCATTGGCCGGAGCCGGCGATCGCCGATCCGGTCGAACACGATCGCGGCCCCGTCACCATCACGATCGAGTACCGTGTCGCTCGCGAAAGCCGGGCCGCCTTCCTCGAGGCGGTGGCGCGGCTCGCTCCGGAGCGGCGCCGGGACGGCGCCTTCGCCTGGGGCGTCAGCGAGGATGCCGCCGACCCCGACTGCATCCTTGAATGGTTCATGGTCGAGTCCTGGGCCGAGCATCTGCGTCAGCACAGGCGTGTCTCGCAGGCCGATGCCGATATCCAGGCGGAAGTCACGAAATTCCATACAGGCCATGACAAACCGGTCATCCGGCATTTCCTGGGCTTGCAAGCGCGCCCCAACTCCGTTCCAGGCCAATAACCAGGGAGGCGCCTGCGCTGTTCAGGCGCGTTCAACACCGCGTGGGGAAGGTCATAGATCTCGCAGCGGAAGATACATCGATGCTTGTGCAAGTGATGGCTTGAATTCTGCCGGCGGCTTCGTCCATGATGACCTGTGTCCGAAGATGCTGGAGTGTAATGTGGTACCGCAACACGACAGAGGCCAAGCCACTTTCCCGGCAATTCTGCACCATTCAGGCGGTGCAAACCCTCCCAGAACAACTTCTCTTCGATCTGGCATGCTGACCCGCCTCGCCGCGGCGGCGTTCACGCTGGCCGCAGCAGGCTGCGCCGGAACCAGTGAAAATGCAGGCAGCTCGTCCGCCGGTGCCGCAGCTGGACCGAGCAGCATCCCGCGCGAGCGCCTGATCGGGAAATGGGGCATCGCCTCCTTCCACGCCGACAAGGACCGCAAGCGGACCGAGGCCCAGGCCAAGGCCCAGTGCAACATGCCCTACTCGATCACCAAGGGCCCGACCGACGGCGTCATGATGCATGTCGCCGACGATCCCAAGCTCTATGAGCTCAAGCTCAAGGGCGGACCGGGCGGCAGAAACTTCCTCGGCTTCGAGGCTCCCGCCGGGGACCCGCAGGATCGCGAAATCCTGTCCGCGACCGACAGGGAGCTGGTCATGCGCTTCGTCGATCCCGACGCGCATCGCCGCTATGGAACCTTCATCTTCGTGCGCTGCGGAGCCTGAGCGCATCTTACAATCCGGGAGTGAGCAGTATGCGGGTAAGCGGACGGAAGCAGACAATCGCTGGAACCTGCCTCGGCCTTGCGGCTCTGGCCTTGGGTGCTGTCGCGACACTGCCCGGCAGCGCATTCGCGGCCCCCAAGGCCGGCGAGGCGGAGACCCTCGACATCGGTGACGAGCCGGGGCGCATTTCGGGTGAGGAAACCGTTGTCGCCGACGGCCCCTACGCGCGTCAGGCCGTGCTGTTCCGCTCCAACGAGCCGCCGGGAACCGTGGTGATTCATACCTCGGAACGCTTCCTCTATGTCGTCCAGGGCAATAACCGCGCTCTGCGCTACGGCATCGGCGTCGGCCGTGAAGGCTTCCAGTGGTCGGGCCTGGTCAAGATCAGCCGCAAGGCGGAATGGCCGGACTGGCGCCCGCCGCCGGAGATGATCGCACGCCAGCCCTATCTGCCGCGCTTCATGGCCGGCGGTCCGGGGAACCCGATGGGAGCGCGAGCGCTCTATCTCGGCTCGACGGTTTTCCGGGTCCACGGCACCAACCAGCCTGAGACCATCGGCCAATCGATTTCGTCCGGCTGTTTCCGCCTCGCCAATGGCGACATCATCGATCTGTATGAGCGCGTCCCGCTCAACACCAAGGTCGTCGTCCGGCACGGTGCAAGTCTCTGACACGGTGCAAGTCTCTGACTTGCGCGAGCCCCCTGCCAATTCCGCAATCTGTCCCAACCGGAGACCGATGGTCATGCTGAACGCGGCCAAGACCTACCTTCGCAGCGCGCTTGCCTGTTTCGCGGCCGTCACGCTCTGGGGAGCGGCGCAGCCGGCCGCAGCCGGAACGCTCGACACCGTCAGGCAGCGCGGCACCCTGCAATGCGGCGTCAGCGAAGGCCTGATCGGCTTCTCCGAGAAGGATGCGCAAGGCGCGTGGTCGGGTTTCGATGTCGATTTCTGCCGGGCCGTCGCGGCCGCGATTTTCGATGATCCGGCCAAGGTCAGCTTCGTACCGCTTTCGGCGAGCCAGCGTTTCGACGCGCTGCGCGCCGGCCAGGTCGACCTGCTCTCGCGCAACTCCAGCTGGACTCTGGCGCGCGAGGCCGAGCTCGGCCTGTCTTTCGCCGGCGTGACCTATCACGACGGCCAGGGCTTCATGATCATGAAGTCGGTGACGGCAACCTCGGCGCTCGAACTCGACCGCACCAAGATTTGCGTCGAAGCGGGCACGACGACGCAACTCAACCTCTCCGACTTCCTGCGCTCGAACTCGATAACCTATGAAGAGCGTGCCTTCCCGACGGCTGCCGCTGCTCTCGCGGCCTTCCAGGCTGGCGAATGCAATGTGCTGACGCGCGACCAGTCGGCGCTCTATGCCGAACGCCTGAAGCTTCCTCGCCCCGCCGATGCCGTCATCCTGCCTGACGTGATCTCGAAGGAGCCGCTTGGCCCGGTGACGCGCGGTGACGATTTCGCCTGGTTCACCTTCGTCAAATGGGTGAATTTTGCTCTCGTGAACGCCGAGGAGCTTGGCATCACCTCAACCAACACGGCCGAGGCCCTGGCCTCCGCCAAGCCTGACGTCCGTCGCTTCATCGGCGCCGAGGGTGGTTTCGGCAAGATGCTCGGGCTCGACAATGCCTGGGCCATTCGGGCCGTGAAGGCCGTCGGCAACTACTCTGAACTCTACGAGCGCAATCTTGGTGTGAAATCCCGCCTCGGCATCCCGCGTGGCTTGAACCAGCTCTGGAGCATGGGCGGAATCCTGTACGCTCCCCCGCTGCGCTGAATCCGCTGAACGCGGCGAAGTCCTCAACCGCTGCCCCTCCGGCTACCCCACGCAACATGACCGCCATGGCCGACCGGCCACGGAGGCCATGTTGCGTGGGAGCCGTCGTTAATCTCATGGAAACCAACGAAACCGCGAACGCCGTATCTCAGGGTTTTCCCTATCGACGGTTGTCCGTGCTGCAGGCAGCATCTGCAGATTCGGCAGAAACACGGGTGATTCGGCGCAAGGCGAGAACAGAAGCGTAGGACCAAGGGCCACCGCAACCGGAGGGCATCATGAGAATGATGTACCGTTGGGTCGTGCCTACGAGTGGCCTGCCAGCCTGCGGAGCAGCAAGCGTCGGGCTGCTCTTGTCCTCCCTCCCGCTCGGCGCCCAGACGGTCGGGCCGAGCCCACCGACGATCACGGCGACGATCAATGTCACGGCGGGCACCACGACCGTCGTCGGCAGCACGAATGTCGCGACGCCCGGTGCCACGAACGCAAGCAACGTCACCGGTGGCACGCTCGTCATCGACAGTCTGGCGGTGCCCCTTCCCGGCCCGATTACCTTTCAGGCATTGAACGGCAATGCGCTCCAGGCCAATGGCGGCGCGATCACCGTGCCGAACGGCAATCTCAGCATCCTGACCCAAGGCGGCCACGCAGTTCTCGCCAATGGTGCCGCCAGTAGCGCAACTCTCAACGGCGTCTCGATCACGACGACTGGCGTTGGAGCAGGACTTGTCGCGATCGGCGGCAGAATCGACGCCACGAACGTCATCGTCAACAACACCGCGACCGCAACCCCGACCATCTCGGCAGGCCATGGCGCGATCGCGGAGGGCGGCGGCACCGTCAATCTGCACAGCGGCACGAGCATCACGACGGCTGCGTTCAACTCCGTCGGTCTCGGGGCTTCGGGCACCGGCAGCCGCGTCATTGCGGACGTTCTCATTCCGGTCACGATGAATGGCGGCGGCTCGATGGGGATCTATCTCCATGACGGCGGCCAGGTCAGCATCCTTCCCCGGTCGACGTTTCAAATGAACGGCACCGGCAATGTCGGCATAGGCGTCGACAATACGGCGGTGGCGCTCGGCACCATCGGCAACGGATTGACCGTCAATCTCAACAATGCCTCCGGTGGGCCAGGCAGCACCGGCCTTTTCGCCGTCAACGGTGGCTCGCTCAACATCGCGGACGTGACAGTTCAGGGTCCGAATGCAGCCGCCGGCGCCTGGGCGCGAGCGAACAGCAGCATCACGCTCTCGGGGCGCAGCGTCATCACCATCAACTCGGAGCAGGGCCCGAACGCCTATGTGCTCCAAACGGCCAATCTCGCGACCGCTGCAGGGCCCGTCGGCTCGGTCTTCAGCTTGGTCGGCGCGATTCCGGTCAGCGGCCTGCTGGCACAGGGAGCCGGAGCCCTGATCACCAGCACCGGCACGACCATCACTGTGACCTCGAGCAATGCTGCGGCCGGCGCCGATGCCGGCCTCGGCGGCACCGTCGACATGACCGACAACACGATCACCACGACGGGGACGAACGCTTTTGGCATCCGCGTCGATTCCAACGGCACCGTCATCGGGCGCGCTTCGCGCGTGACGACCTCCGGAGCAGGCGGCGCCGCCCTCTTCATCAACGGCGGGCCGGGCTTGATCGACCTGACCGGCACGACTGTCCAGGCGACGGGTTCGGGCACCGTTGGCCTTTCCTCGTTGAACATCACCCCAACCAGCGTGAACCTCGTCAGGCTGTCGGGCGGCAGCCTGACCAGTGCGACCTCGACCGCGGTGGAGGCACAAGGCCCGCTCAATCTGACAACCGCTGGAACGGTCGTGACAGGTGGTGGCGGGCTCTTGCTCCAGACCTTCGCCAGCACCTTCGGCCCGGCGCAGCCAACCGCCGTGCAGTTTGACGCCTCGAACGGGAGCGTCCTGACCGGCGATGCGCTCGTCGCCGCGCAGACCACCGCCAACATCAGCCTCGCAACCGGCTCGCAATGGACGGGGGCGGCCTTCGACGTGACCAATGTCACGGTCGACCCGACCAGCACCTGGACGGTCACCGCGAACTCGACCGTCACGCAGCAGGTTGCGAATGCCGGGCTGATCCAGTTCACGCCGCCGGGTGGCGATCCAACGATACTGGGCAGCTACAAGACGCTGACGACACGGAATTATTTGGGCGCGGGCGGAACGCTCGGACTCAACACCTTCCTCGGCAGTGATGGCTCTCCCTCGGACCGGCTGGTGATCAACGGCGGCGTTGCCAGTGGCAATTCGTTCCTGCGCGTGACGAACACCACGGGCCCGGGCAATCTCACCATCGGCAACGGCATCCTGGTGGTCGACGCGATCAATGGTGGCACGACCGTGCCTGGAGCCTTCGCGCTCGGCCAGCCGGTGGTCGCGGGCCCTTATGAGTATTCACTGTACCGCAGCAGCGTCGACGCCTCGGGTCCGGAAAACTGGTACCTGCGCTCCGAGATAACCCCTGCGCCGCCCGGTCCCGGACCGACGCCATCTCCACCAGGAACGGGCATCCCGGATTTTCGCCGCGAAACCTCGCTCTATGCGGCGCTGCCGGCGATGCAGCTGATCTATGGCCGTACCCTGATCGACAGCCTGCATGAGCGCGTCGGCGAACTCGCGCCGCTGGAAGCGCCGGCGGTCAGCGAGGAGCGCACGATCTGGTGCAAGAACCCCGACAAGAACTTTCGCTGCACGACCACCGTGCGGCTGCCGGCGAGCGCAGCCGCACCCGGTCGCTCTTATGCCTCGGCCGGCTGGGCCCGGATCATCGGCACCCATGGCAACCAGGATGGCGGGCCCTGGGGCATCTTCCGCAACGGCCCGAATTACGACTACGACCTCTATGCCTTCCAGGCCGGTCTCGACCTCTATCGCAGCGTGAGCGCCGACGGCTCGCGAGACCATGCCGGCATCTATGCCGCGATTGGCCGGATCGAGAGCGACGTCACCCATTTCAACGGCATCAGGGCCGGGCGGAACACCATCGATGCCTACTCGCTCGGCGGCTACTGGACCCATTTCGGGCCGTCGGGCTGGTATCTCGACGGCGTCGTCCAGGGCACCTGGTACGATGCCAAGGCCGATTCCAAGCGCGGCTTCATCCTCAACCGCGACGCGTTCGGCTTTGCCGCCTCGCTCGAAGGCGGCTATCCGCTCCAGCTCGGCTACGGCGTCATCCTCGAGCCGCAGGCGCAACTGGTCTATCAGACGATTTCGAACGGGAGCGCCTCCGACTCGGCAGCGCTGGTGCGCTTCTCCGATGCCGACTCACTCGCCGGCCGGATCGGCGCCCGCCTTGCGCGAAGCTGGACGCTGGAGGACGCCACTGGCGGCGTCAAACCGCGGATGCTGACCGCCTGGCTGAAGGCCAGCCTCTGGAACGAGTTCATGGGCAATCCCAAGACCGCGTTCTCCTCGGCCACCGGCTTCATCCCGTTTCGCGCCGATCTCGGCGGCAGCTGGGCCGAGTTCAAGGTCGGCGCCGACGCGCAGATGACCAGGAACACCGCCCTCTACGCCAGCGCCGGCTACTCGATCGGCCTCAACGGCCGCTCGCATGCCTATGACGGCAGGCTCGGCATCAAGGTCAGCTGGTGAGTCGCAACGCCAAAGCGAGGAATTGACGGGCGCTGATGCAACCAGCCGTCCCTCTGGCGCAGAACCGGCCACGGGCGGGCTGCAATCCTGCTCCCACAGCTCGTCGCCTTACTGCGACTGTAGCGAGCATCGCTTGAGGCAAAGTCTCTCTCAGCCCCCAGGCTGCGCCACGATGCGGATATAGGGCTTGGGTTCCCTCCAGCCATCCGGATAGAGCTGCTTCGCTTCATCGTTCGACACCGAGCCGGCGATGATCACGTCTTCACCCTCCTTCCAGTTGGCGGGGGTCGCGACCCGGTGCTTCGCCGTCAGCTGGAGTGAATCGATGACACGCAGAACCTCGTCGAAATTCCTCCCTGTCGTCATCGGATAGACCAGGATCAGTTTGATCTTCTTGTCGGGCCCGATGACGAAGACATTGCGCACGGTCTGGTTGTCGGCCGGCGTCCTGCCATCCGAGGTGCCGGATGTGCTGGCCGGCAGCATGCCGTAGAGCTTGGAGATCTCCAGATCCGGATCGCCGATCATCGGGTAGTTCGGCTTGTGGCCTTGCGTTTCCCCGATGTCCTCCGCCCAGCGTGCATGGTTCCCGACCGGGTCGACGCTGAAGCTGATGATCTTGACGTTGCGCCGATCGAACTCGGACTTGATCTTGGCCATGTAGCCGAGCTCGGTCGTGCAGACCGGCGTGAAATCCTTGGGGTGGGAGAAGAGCACACACCAGGAATCGCCGATCCAGTCGTGGAAGCGCATTCGCCCTTCCGTCGTTTCGGCCTCGAAATCAGGTGCTGTACTGCCGAGCTGGAGAATCATCACAAGCCTCCTGTCGCAACGACCTTGTCGCACAGGCCGATATTAACACGGAACGGCTGGGCGAAGGACATTCGCGACCGGCCACTGGACCAGATCAATGGTGGCGTAAGGCGGGGCAACCGCGGCGAACGCAGGCAATCAGCCCTGACGCGGCCGCCCCCCGATCTTCAACAAAAACCACGTCCCAACACTGTCGCGGTCGATCGAAGTCGACCGCGACTGCACGCGCTTGCAGCTCAGGCCGCCTCGGCCAGGAAGCGTTCCGCGTAATGGCAAGCGACGAGCCGCTCATCCAGCTGGCGCGCCACCGGGCGCTCGGCCCGGCAGAGATCGGTCACATAGGGGCAGCGGGTCGAGAACACGCAGCCCTTCGGCGGATCGAGCGGCGACGGCAGCTCGCCGCGCAGCACGATGCGTTCTCGCTTTCCTGCCGCCACGCTTGGCGTCGAGGCCAGCAGCGCCTGTGTATAGGGGTGCAAGGGCCGAGCGAAGATCGCATGCTTCGGGCCATGCTCGATGGCGTGGCCGAGATACATGACCATCACGTCATGTGCGATGTGACGCACGACGCCGAGATCATGCGAAATGAAGAGATAGGCGAGCTTGAGCTCGTCCTGAAGATCGGCCAGCAGATTGAGCACCTGGGCCTGGATCGAGACGTCGAGCGCCGAGACCGGCTCGTCGGCCACCAGCAGCTTCGGCGAGAGGATGAGCGCGCGCGCGATCGCGATGCGCTGGCGCTGCCCCCCCGAGAACTGATGCGGATAACGGTTGTAGTGTTCCGGACGCAGGCCGACCTTGGCCATCATCGCCCGCGCCCGCTCTGTCCGCTCCGCCTTCGTCAGCGCGGTATTGATCAGAAGTGGTTCTTCCAGGATCGCGCCGATCTTCTTGCGCGGGTTCAAAGAGCCATAGGGGTTCTGGAAGACGAGTTGCACGGTTCGCCGCAGGCGCTTGGCTTCGCCCGGAGGAGGCGTGACGGCGTCAAGACCGTCGAGCATCAACGCGCCCGAAGTCGGCTTCTCGATCAGCGTCGCCATGCGGGCGAGCGTCGACTTCCCGCAACCGGATTCGCCGACGACGGCGAGCGTCTTGCCGGCTTCCACGGAGAAGGACACGCCGGTGACCGCCTGCAACTGGGCCGGCGCGCGGAGGAAGCCGCGATTGACCGAATAGACCTGTGTCAGCTCGCGCGCTGTGACGATGGGAGTGCTCACGATGTGCTCTCCACCGTCACGGGGTGAATGCCACCCGCCGCTCTGGCCTTCTCCCGCTCCGGATCGCCAAGCGGGTAGTGGCAGCGGATCTGCCCTCCCTGCCAGGGCCGGAGATCCGGGCGCACAAGGCGCGAATGATCCGTGGCATAGGCGCAGCGCGGGCTGAACAGGCACCCCTGCGGGCGGTCATGCGGGCCGGGAACCATGCCGGGAATCGTCGCGAGCCGGTGCTCGCCTTCGCTGCGCTCCGGCAGGGCGGCAAGAAGTGCTGCGGAATAGGGATGCTGGGGGGCCGCGAAGAGGGACGCCACATTGCGCTCCTCCATCACCTGCCCGGCATACATCACCATGATGCGCTGCGCAGTCTCCGCGACCACGCCCATATTATGAGTGATCAGGACGAGCGCCATGCCGCGCTCCTTCTGCAGCGACATCAGGAGATCGAGGATCTGCGCCTGGATGGTGACGTCGAGCGCCGTCGTCGGCTCGTCGGCGATCAGCAGCCGGGGGTTGCACGCGATCGCCATGGCAATCATGACGCGCTGGTTCATGCCGCCGGACAATTGATGCGGGAAGGCCTTGAGGCGGCTTTCCGGCGCAGGGATTCCAACCTGTTCGAGCAGCTCGATGCTGCGCCTGCGCGCCGCCTTGCTATCCATCCCCTCATGCGCCTTCAGCGTCTCGGCCAGCTGGAAGCCGATGGTGAAGCAGGGATTGAGGCTGGTGCTCGGCTCCTGGAAGATCATCGCGACATCCTTGCCGGTGAGCTTCCGGCGCTCCCGATCGGAGATCTTGAGCAGGTCGCGCCCGGCAAAGGCGAGTCGGTCGGCCTTGATTCGGCCGGGATATGCGACAAGTCCCATCAGCGCGAGCATGGTGACGCTCTTGCCTGAACCGGACTCGCCGACCACCCCGAGGATCTCTCCTTCCTCGAGCGACAGGCTGACACCGTCGACCGCCCGCATCACCCCCGTAGAGGTCGGGAACTCGACACTCAGATTCTCAACTTCGAGCAGCGGCATGGTCAGCGCTTCAGTTTGGGATCGAGGGCATCGCGAAGGCCATCACCGAGCAGGTTGAACGCCAGCACGGTGATCAGGATCATCAGGCCCGGCAGGGTGACGACCCACCAGGCGCGCAGCACGAATTCACGCGCATCGGCCAGCATCGTGCCCCATTCGGGCGTCGGCGGCTGGGCGCCAAGGCCGAGGAAGCCGAGCGCCGCCGCGTCGAGGATCGCGGTGGAGACGCCGAGCGTCGCCTGGACGATCAGAGGGGCGGCGCAATTCGGCAGCACTTCCTTGAACATCAGGCGTAGCGTGCCGGCACCGCTGACGCGGGCTGCGATGACATAGTCCTTGGAGGTTTCGCCGATCACCGCCGCACGCGTGATGCGGACATAGTGCGGCAGCACCACGATGGCGACCGCCAGCATCGCGTTCATCAGGCCCGGCCCGAGGATCGCGACGATGACGATGGCGAGCAGCAGGCTCGGCATCGTCAGGACGATGTCCATCAGACGCATGATGACGATTTCGGTGATGCCCTTGAAGAAGCCGGCGACAAGGCCGAGCGCGATGCCTGCCGCCATGGCGATGGCAACGACCACGATGCCGATCACCAGCGAGAGACGGGCACCGTGAAGCAGTCGGGACAGGATATCGCGGCCGATCGCGTCGGTGCCGAGCGGATAGGCCAGCGAGCCACCCTCCTGCCAGAAGGGTGGCTTGAGGAAGACGGCATTGTTGGTGAGATAGGGCGAGTGCGGCGAGAGGACGTCGGCGAACACCGCCATCAGCAACACCGCGACGATGACGACGAGCCCGGCAACCGCGCCGCGATTGGCGCTGAAATAGCTCCAGAATTCGCGCAGCGGATGCGGCGGCGTGCCAGCCGGTACGGCAGCGGAGGGTGCTTCAAGCGTTTCGGCGGTCATCTGTCAGCGTCCCGCGAAGAAATCAGCCATGTCACGATCACAGGTCCTTCAGCGCGCATGTCTGATGCGTGGATTGATCAGGCCGTAAAGCAGATCGACCAGGAGGTTGACGCTCATGACGACGACGCCGATCAACAGGGTGCCCCCCTGCAGGACCGGATAGTCGCGCCGGCTGATCGCCTCGATCAGCCATTTGCCGACTCCCGGCCAGGAGAAGATCGTCTCGGTCAGGATCGCGCCGGTAAACAGTACGCCGACCTGCAGACCAATGACCGTCACCACCGGAATGAGCGCATTGCGCAGCGCATGCAGCGCAATGACCCTGAGAGGCGCCATGCCTTTGGCGCGCGCCGTGCGGATATAGTCCTCGCCGAGCACTTCAAGCATGGCGGAGCGCGTCATCCGGGCAATGACCGCAAGCGGGACCGTACCCAGGACGATCGCCGGCAGGACGAGATGCGACAGCGCCGACTTGAAGGCGCCGAAATCGCCCGCCAGCAGGCTGTCGATCGTCAGGAAGCCGGTTACCGGCTCGATATAATACTGCACCGCGATGCGGCCGGAGACCGGCGTGATGCCGAGCTGCACAGAGAATAGCAGGATCAGCAGCAGGCCCCACCAGAAGATCGGCATGGAATAACCGGTCAGGGAAAGCCCCATGACGCCGTGATCGAAGATCGAGTTGCGTTTGACCGCAGCCAGGATGCCAGCCGGCAGGCCGATCGCAAGCGCCAGGAAGATCGCGCATAGCGCAAGCTCGATCGTCGCCGGGAACAGCGCCGAGAATTCCGAGATGACGCTTTCGCGTGTCACGATCGACTTGCCGAGATCACCCTGCAGAACGCGACTGATATAGATGCCGTATTGCGTCAGAACCGGCTTGTCGAAGCCGAACTCCTTGCGCAAAAGCTCGTGGCGAGCCGGATCGATGCCACGCTCGCCGGCCATGGTCTCGATCGGATCGCCCGGGACCAGCCGGATCAGGAAAAAGGCGAGCAGCGTGATGCCGATGAAGGTCGGAATCACCAGGCTGACGCGGGTCAGGATGAAACGCAGCATGGATGAGCCAGTCTTGTCGGGGTACCGGCGGCCTGAAGCATGGACCGCGAACGGGATGTTTCGTCCTGCTATTGCAAATTAGAACTATATCCTAATGCGAAGACCAGGAAACGCTGCAAATCGAGGATATCATCGGCGATGTAGCGCACCGTGAACGCGTCGAGGCGCTCGATGCCCTTGAGCATGACGAGGTACTCGACCGGCTGCCGATAGAGGAAGCTGAGTTCCAGCGTGATCGGGCCCGGCAGCCGATAGGGGACGATTCCCGCCCGGCGTGCGATGGCGCGCTGCACGCCCTCGGCAATCAGCTCGTACGAGGCCTCCGGCATCAAGGTGCGCGCCGAGAGGCGGCTATGCGCCCATTTGACCGTGACGGCCTCGATATCGGGCAGGAGCGCCCTGGTCTCCTCGATGCAGACATCATCGCCGCTGACCAGCAGCACGGGCGTGCCGAAATGCCCGGCGATCGCGGCATTGATCATCGCTTCCGGGGCCGAGACGCCATTGACGCGAACCTCGCGCAGCGAAGCGCTGCGAAAGGTGTGCGCCAGGATGCCGTCCGGATTGGTGGCGCCAGCGTGGTACCCGATGAAAAGCGCGCCGGCATAGTCGCCCGACTCCATGCCCTGCATCATCGAGAGCGGGCGCGGCCACGATCGGACGACCTGGACTGCCTTGGGCAGGCGGTCCAGCAGCAGGTTCTGCGCGTTGCCATGGCTGTCGCTGATCACGACCTCGCTCGCCCCAGCCGCGAAGGCGGCGTTGGCGGCGGCGGCGACGCTGTCGGTCATCCAGATGCGCGCCGACTGATACTCAAACCCTTCGGGGCGCGTGTGCTCGCGCGTCACGACACCGGCGATGCCCTCGATATCCGCCGAAATATAGATCCGCATGATACTGCGCCCCCGCCACCAATTGTATTCGGGCGCGGTTCGCCTCTCCGCGCCCGAATGTCAACGTCATTTCGCCAGCGATACACCGGTAAAGGGCTGGCCGCCGAAGAAATGGATCTTGTAGTCTTTCACATCCTTGCGCACCGGCGTGAAGGCCTGCGCGTTTGCAAAGAGCAGACCCCCGACATCTTCCTGGAAAATCTCCTGCATGCGCAGGAACATCTTGGTGCGCTCGCCCTGATCCGTGATCGTATTGGCCTTGGTCAGGAGGTCGGAGAATTCCTTGTTGCACCAGCGTGCCCGGTTGGCGCCGGTTTTCACGCCATCGCAATGCCAGCCCGACAGCAGGATCTGGCTTGGATCCGGATAGTCCCAGGTGTAGCCGAACATGCCGACCTCATGGTCGCCGGCGCGGCCGCGCTTGAGATACTCACCCCATTCGAAACTCTGGATCTCCGCCTGGACGCCGATCTTCGCCCAATCCGCCTGAATCAGCTCGGCCGCACGGCGTCCGTTCGGCATATAGGCGCGAACGACGGGAATGGCCCAGAGCGTGGTCTTGAAGCCGTTCGGCAGGCCCGCCTCGGCGAGCAGGGCCTTGGCCTTCTCCGGATCATAGGGGCGCGGCTTCAGGCCTTCGTGATGCGACCAGAGCGAGGGCGGGACGATCGCGGCTGTCTGCTTGCCGGTGCCCTGATAGACTGCATCGATGATCGCAGGGATGTTGGTCGCATAGACCAGTGCCTCGCGCACCCGCTTGTCGTCAAAGGGCTTCTTCTGCTGGTTGAAGGCGAGGAAGCTCTGATCGGCAATGCTGCCGGAGAGCATCGTCAGATTGGGATCGGCCCGCATCGCCGGCAGGTCGCCGGGATTCGGATAGCGCGCGATCTGGCATTCGCCCGATTTCACCTTGGCGAACCGCACCGAGGCATCCGGCGTGATCACGAAGATCAGGTCGTTGACCAGCGCCATGCGATCCCGGTTTCCGGCCGCCTTGGTCCAATGGTCGGGCACCGCGCGAAAGMGGATCGTGGCGTCCTTCTGGTAGGCCAGCAACGAGAATGGGCCGGTACCGATCGGCGCCTGGTTGATCTGCTCAGGCGTGCTCGCCTTCAGCATCGCATCGCCATATTCCGCCGACAGGATCGACATGGGCTCGACCGAAAGCGCGCTGAGCAAGGGTGCGTAGGGCCGTGACAGGATGAGCCGGACGGTCTGGTCATCGACCTTCTCGACCGCCTTCAGGCTGGGCCGGACGATCTCGTTGAAGAACTGATAATTGGTGCTGCCGACCTTATGGTAGGGATGGTTCTCGTCGAACATGCGCTGGAACGAAAAGACCACGTCATCGGCCGTAAAGCCGCGTGTCGGCGTGAACGCCTTGTTCGCGTGCCATTTCACCCCGCTGCGCAGCTTGAACGTATAGGTCAGCCCATCCTCGGAAATGGTCCAGGATTCGGCCAGGCTCGGAATGATCTGGGAACCGCCGCGCTCGGTGGCGACCAGGCGATCATAGATCTGGGCCGCCACGTCGTAAGCCGTGTTCTGCGAAGAGAACTGCGGATTGAGGAAGTCGGGACTCGCCTCTGAGCAGACGACGAGCGTTTGAGCCGCGACCGCGCCAGCCTGTAAAGCTAACGCAACGGCAGCCGCCGCTGCGAAATGTCTAATCTTCATGACGCTCTCCCGAAGTAAAAAGGGCGCGGCCTCTCGGCCGCGCTCCAATCAATGCATCAGTCGGGGCAGGGCCTCAATTGATGTCAACGCCATAGAAGGTATGCCTGCTGAACGGGGATAGCTTGAAGTCCTTCACTTCCTTGCGGACAGGCTTCAGTTGCACCGCATGCGCGATGGTGAACCAGGGCGCCTGCTCCTTGAAGATCACCTGGGCCTGGCGATAGAGTTCGGTGCGCTGCGCCGTATCGGTAATCTTCTTGGCCTTCTGCACGATGTCCTCGAAGGGCTGGTAGCAGAACTTCGCGACGTTGCCGCCATTGTTCTTCGACGCATCGCAACCCAGCAGCGTGTGCAGGAAGTTGTCCGGATCGCCATTGTCGCCGGTCCAGCCGAACATGCCGGCCTGATGCTCGCCCGCCTGCAGGCGCTTGCGGTACTCGCCCCACTCGAAGGTCTTGATCTCGGCCTTGATGCCGACCTTGGCGAGATCCGCCTGCATCAGCTCCGCGATGCGCTTGGCGTTGGGGTTGTACGGCCGCTGCACCGGCATGGCCCAGAGGTCCATCTCGAAGCCGTTCGGATAACCCGCCTCGGCAAGCGCCTTCTTGGCGGCCTCGGGATCGAAGGGATCGTCCTTCACGGTCTCGTTGTAGGACCACATCGAGGGCGGAATCGGATTGATCGCCGCGATGCCGCTGCTCAGATAGACGGCGTCGATGATCGCCTTCTTGTTGATCGCCATGTTGACGGCATGGCGCACCTTGACGTCGTCGAACGGCTTCTTGGTGGTGTTGTAGGCGAGATAGCCGATGTTCAGGCCCGGCTGCT
The DNA here is from genome assembly GCF_056396065.1 of Allobosea sp. 05T433. NCBI lineage: Bacteria > Pseudomonadati > Pseudomonadota > Alphaproteobacteria > Hyphomicrobiales > Alloboseaceae > Allobosea > Allobosea sp. 05T433. Next base: position 155,975 of record NZ_JBFTKS010000008.1, read on the forward strand.
CCAGGATCTGGACATTGGCGTCCTTCTTCATCGCGTCCAGATCGGCCGGGTTCGGATAGGGCATGACATGGCATTCGCCCTTCTGAAGCTTGGCCCAGCGGACCGAGGCATCCGGCGTGATGGCGAAGATCAGGTCGTCGATCTTGGCCTTGCCGGCCCAGTATTCCGGGAACGCCTTGTACCGGATGATCGCATCCTTCTGATACTGCACCAGCGAGAACGGCCCGGTTCCGATCGGGTCCTGATCGATCTTCTCGGGCGTGCCGGCCTTCAGCATCGCATCGGCATATTCCTTCGACTGGATGCTGGCATATTGCATCGCGAGGTCTGACAGGAAAGGCGCCTCAGGGTTGTTCAGCGTGATCTTGACGGTGTAGTCATCGACCTTCTCGACCGACTTCAGCAACTTGGGCATGCCCATGTCGTTGAAATAGGAATGATTCGAGCTGGTGACCTTGTAATAGGGATTATCTTCTTTCCACTGCCGGTCGATCATGAAGATGAAGTCGTCGGCATTGAAGTCGCGCGTCGGCCTGAAGGCGCGGGTATTATGCCACTTCACGCCCTTGCGCAGGTTGAATGTGTAAACCAGCCCATCGTCCGAAACCGTCCATTTCTCGGCCAGAGCGGGGAGGACCTTGGTCCCGCCGCGTTCGAACTGGACGATGGTGTCGTAAATCTGGGTATTGGCATCGAACGACGTGCCTGTCGTGTTGATGCTCGGAGCGAAGTTCTCGGGACTACCTTCCGAACAATAGATCAACGTCTTGGCTGACAGCGGTCCCGCCGCCATCAGGGCAGCCGCCGACAGCGTGGCGAACAGGATTTTTTTCATGGTCAGCTCTCCCACTTAATGACCCTCGGGCCGGATTGGTCCGCGCCCAGTTCCGCCGAACCCGCCCTGCCCGCGGCAGGATCGTCGGCCCGAACGGAAGTTGGTCCCGATTGAGGCTGAACCTATTGGAATGCGCAGAGAGTGGGTAGCTGATTTTCTGGGGTTATGAACGCCGATCGGACCTGAGCCCTGGACGGCCTCGCCACAGCATAAACCGGCCAGTCCCGGCCTGCTTTCGCAATGGATGAGCGGCCTCGCTGCGGTGGCCGTCGCATGCTCAACAGGCCTATGCTGGGCAGGATCAGCTTCGCGGACCACTGCTGCCGCCAGCGCAGATCCCGCCGGCGCGTATCTGTTTTTCTGGGAACCTTTTCCGTCGCTTTCCATCTCATACAGAGGGAGGAGATCGCCCATGCCGCAGGTTCGAAGAGATGCGCTCGACTCTATATCGGTGCTCAACGACCTCGATCTGGCGCGCCGGGCGCTCGCGCGCGACGGCGATGCATTCCGCACGATCATGCGGACGCATAATCAGCGGCTCTACCGTCTCGCCCGCGGAGTCGTCCGCAATGATAGCGAAGCCGAAGACGTCGTGCAGGAGGCCTATCTCCGGGCCTTTACCCATCTCGAGAGTTTTCGCGGCGACTCCACGCTTGCCACCTGGTTGTCCCGCATCGTCATCAACGAAGCGCTCGGGCGTCTGCGCAAGAACCGGAAAGAGGCGGAACTCGCGCGATCAAGCGACCGGGGCGCCGCCGCCGCGCAGATCATTCAGTTTCCTTGCAACACGAGTTGTGACGATCCAGAGCGGGCCATGGCGCAACGACAGATCCTTCACCTTGTCGAGCGGGCAACCGACAATCTCCCCGATGCCTATCGCTCGGTCTTCATGGCCAGGGTCATCGAAGGCCTGAGCGTCGAAGAAACGGCGGAATTGCTCGGTCTGCGGCCCGAAACCGTCAAGACCCGTCTGCACCGGGCCAGACACCTCCTGCGCAAGCAGCTGGACGAACAGATCGGTCCCGTCCTGCTCGACGCCTTTCCATTTGCCGGCCGGCGCTGCGAGCGCCTGACCGGCGCGGTGATGAAACGGCTCGGCTTTCCCTGATCAATCCGGGAACGTTTTCGATCCCGCAGCATCCAATGATCGTCAATTGAAAGACAAAGCCTGAAGCAATTAAGCGATCAGGCAAAGGAGGTTCCATGTTCACGCGACAGAACACGGCATTGGCCGCACTTGGCCTTCTCGGTGCGATGTCCTTGGCGCAAGCCGCCGACACGCCGACCGATCCGCAGATCGCGCACATCGCCTATACCGCCGGCACGATCGACGTCGAGGCGGCAAAGCAAGCCATCGCGAAATCCAAGAACAAGACCGTCGTAGCCTTTGCCCATGACATGGTTCGAGACCATGAAGCGGTGAACAAGCAGGCGCTCGACCTGGTCAAGAAGCTGAAGGTCAGCCCTGAAGACAACGATACCAGCCGCGCCTTGTCTCAGGCCGCGACAGCGGAGCGGAGCAAGCTCTCGAAACTCCAGGGCGCAGCCTTCGACAAGGCCTATGTCGATAACGAAGTGGCCTACCACAAGCAGGTGAACGGCGCGCTCCAGACACTGCTGATCCCCTCGGCAAGCAACACCGAGCTGAAGGGCCTGCTCGAAACCGGCCTGAAGATTTTCCAGGGCCACGAGCAGCACGCCGCACATGTCGCAGCCGAACTCCGGTGAGGACAAGATCATGTCGTTGAAGCGGCGCCTCTGGGCCATTGCCGGACTGTCGCTGACTCTGGGCGCTGTTCCGGCACAAGCGGAAACCATTCAGGTCGGGATCGACCGGCTGGTGTTTTCGCCTGCGGAGATCACCATGAAGGTCGGGGACACCGTCGAGTGGCTCAACAAGGACATTCTCGCCCACACCGCGACCGTGAAGGGCGGGATGGACGTGATGATCCAGCCGAAGAAATCGGCGAGTCTGGTCCTGCAGAAGATGGAAACGGTCGAGTATTACTGCCGCTTCCACCCCAACATGAAGGGCCGCATCACGGTGTCGGCGCCATAGCCGCCGACATCCTGGCTTCGCGGTCGCGACAGCACCCGGCGTCACGACCGCGGAATCCGAGGAGGCCCTGCCCATGACCAGCGCCGCTGCCCGACCAGCAACCGCCTTCGTCCTTGCGGGAGGTGGCAGTTTCGGCGCCATCCAGGTCGGCATGCTGCGATCGCTCGCGAGCCAGGGCATTGCAGCCGATATGGTCGTTGGTTCAAGCGTCGGAGCGCTGAATGGCGCCTATTACGCGGGGAACCCCACGCTTGAAGGTGTCCAACGACTGGAGACGATCTGGCGCGGACTGCGCCGGCGCGACGTGTTCCCGTTGAGCTGGCGCACGATGCTCGGCTTCCTGTACCGGCGGGACTTCCTTATCGCCTCGGATCCGTTGCATCGGCTTGTTGAGCGCAATCTCTCTTACGCCAATCTGGAGGACGCAAAGATCCCGATGCATGTCGTCACGACCGACATTCTCTCGGGCGAGACGGTCGTGCTTTCGGAGGGCTCGGCTGCGCAGGCCATCATTGCGAGCGTGGCGATACCGGCAGCCTTCGCGCCGGTACGGTTCAACGGCCTCTATCTCGCCGATGGCGCGATATCGAGCAACACGCCGGTCAAGGTCGCAATCGCATGCGGCGCCAAGCGCCTGATCGTTCTCCCCACCGGCTACGCCTTTGCTCTTGACAAGCCACCGGTCGGGGCCGTCGCAAGCGCGCTGCATGCCTTGACGCTGCTGATCGTGCGGCAACTTTTCAGCGAGCTGCAAGGGCTCGACGGCAGCATCGATTTCTTCGTCCTGCCGCCGCTCTGCCCACTCGCCGGATCGCCCTATGATTTCTCGATGACCAGCGAGCTGATCGAACGGGCGGCGAAGAGCACCGACGCCTGGATTGCCGACGGCGGCCTCGACCGGCCGGGCGCTCTTGCCCATTTGAGCACACACAAGCACTCGGGATCACAGGGTGAATGCGGCAGCGTGCTCTCTCATTGAGGCCGCTCCTCTCGAAGAATCCTAGCGCGTCAAGCGCGAGGCAGCGCGCTTGACACCCATGCCTCAGATTAGACAAAAATATTTGATTTGGAATTTACAGTCCATCTACCGCCTGTTATGGCTCCCGCAACGATCGGGAAGATCGGGGGGATGAATGGCTGCCGACAGGGTTGTTTGCCGGAAGGGCGCGATTTACGGCGACGAGATCCTGGAGGTCGCGGCGCTTCCCACGATCCGCAGACGCCATTACGGCCGCGTCGTCGGCGTCGCCCTGATCGTCGTCGCCCTGGCCTTCATCGCCAAGGCCTTCTCCGAGGGCCAGATCGAATGGAAGATCGTTGGCCAGTTCTTCACGGCCCCGGCCATCCTCTTCGGCCTTCTCAACACGATCTGGATGACCTTGTACGCGATGGCGCTGGGCATCGTGCTCGGCGTGATCTTCGCGATCATGTACATGTCGCCCAATCCCGTGATCAGCCGCTGCGCGGTCGCCTATATCTGGTTCTTTCGCGGCACGCCGCTGCTGCTCCAGCTTCTGCTCTGGTTCAACCTCGCTCTGGTCTTCCCCACCATCTCGATCCCCGGACTCTTCGAAGCCCGCATGGTCGACGTGATGACACCCTTCGTCGCGACGCTGCTTGGGCTCGGCCTGAATCAGGGCGCCTACACGGCGGAGGTCGTGCGCGGCGGCATTCTCTCGGTCGATACGGGCCAGGTCGAGGCGAGCAAGAGCATCGGCATGACGCCGCTGGCGACGCTGTTCTACATCGTGCTGCCGCAGGCGATGCGGGTCATCGTGCCGCCGGTCGGCAACGAGGTCATCAGCATGGTCAAGCTGACCTCGATCGCCAGCGTGATCGGCTATAGCGAAGTCCTGCGCAACTCACAGGACGTCTATTACGCGAATGGCCGCGTCATCGAGCTCCTGATCGTCACCGCGTGCTGGTATCTCGCGGTCGTGACCTTGCTCCAGATCGGCCAGCACTTCATCGAGCGCTATTTCTCCAAGGGTTATACCCGGCGCAACGGGGTGCCCGCTCCGGCCGCGTCGGCGTGAGGTGGCCATCATGAACGAGATGGTCCGCGCCGCCGGCGTCAACAAGGTCTTCGGAACATTCGCAGCACTGAAGGACGTCTCGCTTGCGGTCTCGCGCGGCGAGGTGACCTGCATCATCGGCCCCTCGGGCTCGGGCAAGAGCACGTTCCTGCGCTGCATCAACCAGCTTGAGCGCCCCGATTCCGGTGCGATCGTCATCGACGGCGAGCTCATCGGCTATCATCGCACCAAACAGCACCTGCTGGAGCTCGCCGACAAGGAGGTTGCCCGGCAAAGGCTGATGACCGGCATGGTCTTCCAGCGCTTCAACCTCTTCGCGCATCTGACGGCACTGCAAAACGTGATGCTCGGGCCGATCAAGGTCCAGGGCAGACCGCGGCGCGAGGTCGAGAAGGAAGCGGTGACGCTGCTTGAGCGGGTCGGTCTCGCCGATAAGCGTTTCAACTATCCCAGTGAACTCTCCGGCGGCCAGCAGCAGCGCGTCGCGATCGCCCGCGCGCTGGCAATCCAGCCGAAGCTGCTGCTTTTCGACGAACCGACATCGGCGCTCGACCCCGAACTGGTGGGTGAAGTCCTGAACGTCATGCGCGATCTGGCCCGCTCCGGAATGACCATGATCGTGGTGACGCATGAGCTCGCCTTCGCCCGCGAGGTCGCCGACCATGTCGTCTTCATGGATCAGGGCGCCATCGTCGAACGAGGTGCCCCCGGCGCCATCCTCGTCGATCCGCAGCACCCCCGGACACAGAACTTTATCAAAGCGGTCCTGAAGTGACCGAGCAGGAGGAAAGCCCCATGAAAAGATCGATTGCCCTTGGCGCCGGGTTGGCAGCGCTGCTCGCCTGCTCAGTTGCCCATGCCGACGACTCGCTCACGAAGGTCAAGCAGGCCGGCAAGCTCGTCATCGCGACGATGCCGAACTATCCGCCGATCACCTACAAGGATCCCGCCACGAGCAAGCTGACCGGCTTCGACATCGACCTCGGCGAGGCCATTGCCGCAGAGCTCGGCCTCAAGGTCGAGTGGCAGGAAATCGCCTTCGCCCAGATGCTCCCCTCGCTCCAGACCGAGCGCGTCGACACAGCTCTCGCCGGAATGAGCGACACCGTTCCGCGGCGCGAGATCGTCGACTTCGTCGACTATATGCGCTCCGGCACCCAGTTCTATACGGGCGCCCAGCAGGCAGCCAAGATCAAGACCCCGGCCGATCTGTGCGGCAAGAAGGTCGGCGCCAGCCGCAGCACCAACAACCCGCAGCGCATCGCCGAATGGAGCACCGCAAACTGCGAGTCCAAGGGAGCGCCTGCGATCACCGTGGTCGGCACCGAAGGCTCGGTCGACGCGCGCAACCAGCTCAAGACCCAGCGCATCGACGCCTCCGTGCAGGGCAATGAGACCCTGCCCTATTTCCAGGCAATGGAGCCGAACACCTATGTCCTGCTCGGCGAACCCTTGACCGAGGAGATCACCGGTCTGCCGGTGCTGAAGACGAAGCCGGCACTGCGCGATGCCATCAAGGATGCGCTCGACAGGCTGGTGAAGAACGGCACCTATGCCAAAATCCTGGACAAATACGGCCTCGCCCGGAACGGTATGAGCGAGATCAAGATCAACAGCGCCAAGTGACACCCAATAGGTGACACGCAAAGGGGCGGCGCCTGCCGCCCCTTTCACCTATCCCCCGCCTGAGCCTTGCCCTGTCTGTGCGGGGCTCAGGCCACCACGTTCTGAACAACAGGAAGCTGAAGAGATGTCGGAGCAGAAGAGTGGCGCCAACAAGATGTGGGGCGGACGCTTCACGACGGCGCCGGCGGAGATCATGAAGAAGATCAATCCGTCGATCGGCTTCGACTATCGCCTCTACCGGCAGGACATCGCCGCCTCGAAGGTCCATGCCCGGATGCTGGCGCGGCAGGGCATCATCGGCGAGACGGACAACGAGACAATCCAGGCAGGGCTCGACCAGATCCTCCGGGAGATCGAGGAGAGCCGCTTTACCTTCAGCGTCGATCTCGAGGACATTCACATGAATGTCGAGGCGCGGCTGAAGGAGATCGTCGGCGAGCCGGCGGGCCGGCTTCATACCGCTCGCAGCCGCAACGACCAGGCCGTCACCGACGTCCGCCTGTGGATGCGCGATGCGATCGACGGGCTCGATGCGGTCGTGCAGGAACTGCAGCGCGCCCTGATCGAACGCGCCGGCGAGCATGTCGAGACCCTGATGCCGGGCTTCACTCATATGCAGGTCGCGCAGCCCGTTACCTTCGGCCACCATCTCATGGCCTATGTCGAGATGTTCGGCCGCGACCGGCAGCGGCTGGCAGGTGCTCGCGAGCGCACCAATATCTGCCCGCTGGGCGCCGCCGCCCTGGCCGGAACCGCCTTCCCCATCGACCGGCATTTCACGGCCGAGCAACTCGGCTTCTCCGCCCCGACCGAGAACTCGATGGATTCGGTCGCCTCGCGCGATCACATCGTCGAGCTGCTGTTTTGCTGCTCGATGCTGGCCGTGCATCTCTCGCGCATCGCCGAGGAGATCACCTTGTGGTGCAGCGACGGCTTCCGATTCATCGCCCTGTCGGACGCCTTCACGACCGGCTCCTCGATCATGCCGCAGAAGCGCAATCCCGATGCGGCCGAACTCGTACGCGGCAAGACCGGGCGTGTCGTCGGCTCGCTGAATGCCCTGCTCATGACCGTCAAGGGTCTGCCCATGACATTCATGAAGGACATGCAGGAAGACAAGGAGCCCATGTTCGACGCATTGGAGACAGTCCAGCTCTGCGCCGAGGCCACGACCGGCATGATACGCGACCTGACCGTCCGCCCGGACCAGATGCGCAGCTTCCTGGAACGCGGCTTTCCGACCGCGACGGACCTCGCCGACTGGCTCGTTCGCGAGGGCGGCATCCCCTTCCGCGACGCCCATCACATCACCGCCAAGGTCGTMGCCAGGGCCGAGGCCAAGGGCTGCACCTTGAGCGCGCTTGATATCGAGAGCATGCGGGACGTCGATCCGCGCATCACCGAGAAGGTCTACTCGGTGCTTGCGCCGGAGCATTCGGTGAACAGCCGCCGCAGCTATGGCGGAACCTCGCCGGATGTCGTGCGGGAAGCGATCGCACGGGCAAACGCGCGCTGGCTGTGACGCCCGGCATCTGCGCGAAACCAGGGGGAAGTGCTGCCGTTCCGCAGTGAGCCTGCAGCCTTTCCGTTCGATGGAAGGAATGAGCCTTGAAATTCGATATCTTCCAGATGGAGCGCAATCAGACGCTCTTCGAGAACGAGGTGGAGATCAATCTCACCGAGAGCGGCGTTCATCCCTGGGCGATCGAGGACATCCTCCCGCCAAGCGAGATGCAGGACCTGCTCAAGCTGCCATTGGGCTATGGCTGGACCGATGGCCGGCCTGACCTGAGGGCGAATATCGCCTCATGGTATCCGGGAGCCGGGCCGTCCAACGTTCTCGTGACCAATGGCTCCTCCGAGGCGACGATGATCGCGCTGATGACGCTCGTCGAGCCCGGCGAGCGCATCGTCTTTGCCGTCCCCAATTTCATGCAGGTGGATGGTCTTGGCCGCGCACTCGGATTCGACGTCCAGCGACTTGAACTGAGCGGTGACAATGGCTGGCAGTTCGACCCCGCCAGCCTCGATGCGGCCGCGGCGGGAGCCAAGGTCATCGCCGTCACCAATCCGGCCAACCCGACCGGCAGCGTGCTGACGCAGGAAAGCCGCGACGCGCTTGTCGCTGCGGCAAGGCAGAGCGGTGCCTGGCTGCTGGTGGACGAGATCTATCGCGGAGGCGAGATCGACGGGCCTGAAACCCGGACGCTCTGGGGCACCTATCCGCGACTGGTGGTGACGAGCAGCCTGTCGAAATCCTTCGCCTGTCCGGGCCTGCGCCTCGGCTGGATCGTCGCACCAGTCGACGTGGTTGCCGGCGCCGCGGAACGTCAGGACTATACGACGATCGGCAGCGGCATCCTGAGCCAGATCCTTGCGGCAGCAGTCATGAAGCCCGATACGCGCAGCCGTCTCCTGTCGCGTGGCCGCGACCTGCTGCGAACCAATGCCAATCTCGTCGGCGACTGGATGTCGCGTCATCCCGGCTGGTCGTGGAAGCGGCCGGAGGCGGGCGGCATGGCCTTCCTGCGCTATCCTCTCAACCTGCCGTCCGAGGAATTCTCCCGCCTGCTTCGTGAGGAGGAGAGCGTCTTCGTCGTCGCCGGCAGCTGGTTCGGGATCGAACAGCACATCCGGATCGGCATCGGCGTGCCGACCGAAACGCTCGCCGAGGGGCTGAAGCGCCTCGACCGGTTTCTGGTCCATCACGCGGGGTGAATGCGGTGGATGACGCGGTCAGCCGTGGACGGGACGATCTGGCCCGTCTCGTTGCCATTCCCTCGGTCAGCGCCGAGGGACGCGGCCTGAACGAGGCGGCGACCCTCGTCCGGGATCTGCTCGACGACGCTGGCTTCGTCACCGAGATCCACCCTGGCTCGGTCGGTCCCTTCGTCGTCGGCACGGCTGGCGAGGGACCGCTGACCGTCGTGATCTACAATCACTCCGACGTGCAGCCGGAGGGTGACGCGGCGCTCTGGCTGAGCCCGCCCTACACCCTGACGGAACGCGATGGCCGCCTCTATGGCCGCGGCGCGGCCGACGACAAGGGCGAATTCGCCAGCCGTCTTGCCGGCTGGCGCCGCTTCCAGGCCCAGCAGGGCGGGCCGCTTCCGTTCCGGCTGATCTGGATCGTTGATGGCGAGGAGGAGATCGGCAGTCCTTCGCTCGATGGCTTCCTGGCGAAGCGCTTCGCCGGCGAGCGCGCCGATCTGTGCTGGTGGGAATTCGGCGAGATCGATGCCTCCGGCCGGCCTGTCATCCTGTGCGGCTTCAAGGGCATCACCGCGATCGAGCTGCGCTGCCGCACCGCGAGGGGCGACCTGCATTCGAGCTACGGGGCCGTCTACGATAACGCGCTCTGGCGCATCTGCGCCGCCGTCGCCTCGATGCGCGATTCTGCGGGGCGGATCACGATCGATGGCTTTTATGACGATGTGCGGGCGCCCTCGGCTGCGGAGCGCGCTACCGTACTGCCGCCGCCCTTCTCGCTTGCCAGCGTCAGTGCTGCGACGGGCGGGGAGCGTACGCTGAACGGCGTCGACGACCAGAACTTCTTCTCCGCGATGAATTTCGCTCCCTGCCTCAATGTCAATGGCATCGGCGGCGGCTATCAGGGCGAGGGAGCCAAGACCGTGCTGCCCGCGGAGGCTTTCGCCAAGCTCGATTTCCGACTTGTGCCAAATCAGGCTCCAACGCGCGTCGTCGAACTTGTGCGAGACCATCTCGAACGCATCGGCATGGCGGATATCGAGGTCATCGTTCACGACGCCATCGTCAGGCCGGTGCGCAGCGACGCCGGTCACTGGTTCGTCGCCGCCTGCTCGGAGATTCTTGAAACTGAGTTCGGCCGCCTCCCGATTGTCCAACCCAGCTCCCCGGCGTCGGGCACCGCCCATCCCTTCATCGACCATCTCCGCACGGATGTATTCGGGATCGGCCTCACCCACCACGGGGCGCAGTTGCACGCGCCGAACGAAAACATCGAGATCGATCATTTCGAACGGATGGTCGCGGCGTCCTGCGCCATCTTCAGGATGCTGGCGCGCCGTGCGAATGCGGACCAGGCCGCCATCTAGCGCGGCCTGTCATTCACCGGCTACCCTGGGTCGAGACACCTGATCTGCGGTGCCCGCAGACACTATCGGGCACCCGGCCTCAGCGAGGCGCCGCAGCCTTCGAGGACGACGCGCGCGATCGCGATGTCCTGAACGGCAAGCCCGGTCAGATCAGCAATCGTGATGTCGCGGGCGTCGTTGCGTCCGATCGCGTGCCCGGCAAGGACCGCACCAAGTTCAACGCAAGCCCTGCGCTCGATCAATCCCTCGCGGGCCGCGGCGGCAAATTCGCCATGGTCGAGGCACTGATCGAGGGAATCGGCGATTCTGATATCGGCTGCCGCGACCAGGCCGCTCTCGAGCTCCTGCTTGCCCGGCGCATCCGCCCCCATGGCCGTGATATGTGTGCCTGGCCGGATCCATGCCGCCTTGAGCAGGGGGCTCGTGGCCGGCGTCGTGGTGATGATGGCGTCCGTCTCGGCACACAGAGCCTCGGGCGATGTCGCGAGGGTAACAGCAATGCCTTCGGCCAGCAGCTCCGCCTGCACCGCCTCGGCGCGCTCCGCCGAGCGCGCCCAGATCGCGAATTGCGGCGCCCGTTCGCGCATCAGGTGGGCGGCGGCACGGATCTGAAAGCGGGCCTGCGTGCCGGCACCGACAACGCCGATGCGACGCGCGTCGCTGCGGGCTCCGGCTCTGGTCGCGATGGCACCGGCGAGCGCGGTGCGCAGATCGGTCAGCCACCCCTCGTCACGCAAGATCGCCACGACCGCACCGGTCTCGGCCGAGAGCGCGATCATCATGCCGCTGCTGGTCGGCAGGCCGCGCCTCGGATTGTCGTAGAAACCGGTCGCGATCTTCACCACGAAGATCGGATCCCCGGTGATGTGACCGAATTTGATATGGCAGTCGCCGTGATGCGCGGGAAAGCCGAGATAGCCGACGGGCGGCATCTGCACCCGTCCCGCCGAGGCGGCCTTGAACCCCTCCTCCAGCGCCACGACGGCCCGATCGAGATCAATGGCGGCTTCGATCTGGGCCCGCGCCAGATCAAGCATCGGTCGGTCCGTTCGCCTGGTTCAGATAGTTGTAGACGGTGGCGCGCGCGAGCCCGAGGACGCGCGAGATATAGGCTGCAGCATTGCGCCCGCCAAAGGCGCCGCTCGCGGCAAGATCGGCCACCAGTTGCCGCTTCTGCTCGCGGCTCAGCGCGGTCACGATCAGGCCGCGCTCCTGCGTCCATTGCTGGACATACTCGTTGATGCGCTCATGCCAATCCTCCTTGAACAGGACGGGCGGCTTGTCGGCTCCGGCGGGCACGGCCACGAGCGCGCCGAGCGTCTGCATCACGGCGTGGAAATGCGAGACGTCGACATTGATGCAGAGCACGCCGATCGCCGCGCCATTGGCGGTGAGGACGACGCTGATCGATTTGATCCGGCGGCCGTCCCAGTTGATCTTCTCGTAGGGACCGATCGTCGTCTCGGCCTCATCGAAACCGATCTCGTTCAGGAGCGATGGCTCGCCCAGGACGCGCTGCGAGAAGTTGCCGGCGATATGGACCACGGTCTGCGAGCCGAGATCGTGCAGCACGACCTCGGCATAGGGACGGAACAGCAGGGCGACGGCGTCGCAGATCGGCGCATAGGCCATGAGTTCGGTCGGCATGATCCAGGTCCTTGGCAGCCCCGGTCTAGCGCGGCTGCGACTTCAGATAGTCGCTCAGGCGTTCGAGACCGGCCTCCAGATGGTCGCCCGGAGCCCCGATTCCGATACGGATATAGCCGTCGAGACCGTAGACGTCTCCGGGCAGGAGCATGATGCCGCGTTCTTCGCGCAGCCGATGCACGAGTTCCGTCGAGTTCATCGAATGCGCATATTTCACGAAGGCCATGCCGCCGGCCTTGGGCGGAACGAAGGAGAAGAACTCGCTGTTGCGCTCGACCCAGCTCGTCAGGAGCGCCAGGTTCTGTCTCAGGATGGTCTTGCTGCGCTGGAGGATCTCGGCGCGCTTGGCCGGCTCGACGACGATGCGGGCGACATACTCGCTGATCGCGCTCGTGGTGATCGAGGTGTAGTCCTTGCGCTGCCAGGCGGCGTAGATATCGGCGGTGGGGCCGACCAGCCAGCCGATGCGCAGGCCCGGCAAGGCCATCGCCTTCGACAAGCCGCTGGTGATGATCGCCTTCTCGTAGAGATCGGCAAAGCTGGGCGGTTCCTCACCCTCGAGCTCGGCGCCCTTGTAGACCTCGTCGGCATGCAGATAGGTGCCGTTCTGGCGGGCAATGGCGACGAGCCCGTTCATCGTTTCGCGCGAGAGCAGGCTGCCGGTCGGGTTGTTCGGGTGACAGATCGTCATCAATTTGGTGCGTGGCGAAATGGCCTTGCGGACGTCGTCGAGATCCGGGGTCCAGCCCAGTTCCTCGCGCAGCGCGACTTCCTTCACCGTGACCCCGATGGCCCGGGCCCAACCCCAGATCTGCAGATAGTTGGGCACGAAGACGACGATCTCGTCGCCGGGCTCGAGCAGCGACATCACCATCAGGAAATTGGCCTCGGCCGAGCCATTGGTGACGATGACCTCGTCGGATGTCCGGCCGCGATAGAGCCGCGCCACCGCTTCGCGCAACTCGACGGCCCCGTTCGTCCAGCCATAGCCCAGTTCGACATCGAGCAACGCATTGCGCTGGCCTTCGTCGAGCAGCCCGTTCAGGCTGTAGGGGTGAACGCCGCTATCCGAGAGATTGAACTCGACGGTGTTCTCGTAAAGCGACTGGATCCGCTCCAGGCTGAATTCTTCGATCTTCATGACGCTCGTCCAAACGCGGGTTCGAGCTGTCTAGCATATGGGGCAAAGACAAAAAAGTCTAAATTAGAAGCGTTGTCTAATTTGATGGATCCTGGGCCGCTCGAGCCCCTCTTCGCGACGGAGCCGATACACCATCGTCGGCGTCGCGCGCAGGAATTCGCGTTTTCGTCATCGCAGCCGGGTTGCGTAGGCGCCCCCAAGATTGCCCCGGCGGAGGTTGCCCACCGCCGGGCCTGTTTCAGCGAGCGACGCGCCTCGCCTGCTCGGTGCGCCGATCAGTAGCTTCAGCCCAGCGTGTCGCGCATCGCCTCGTCGAGGGTCTCGAGCAGGATGTCTGCATGCTCGCGCCGGAAGGTCATGGGGGGGCGCAGCTTGATGACGTTGTCGAAGGGGCCGTCGGTCCCCATCAGCACGCCGAGCTCCCTGGCCCGATTGACGATGGCCGAAGCGGGTTCCCCGGCATGCTCCTTGGTTGCCCGGTCCCGCACGAGTTCAAGGCCGAGGAACAGGCCCCGCCCGCGCACGTCGCCAATGACCGAATGACGGTCCATCAACTTGCCCATGCCGGCGAGGAGATAGTCTCCCTGCTCCACGGCGTTTGGCAGAAGACGCTCGTCTTCGAGCACATCGAGGACAGCGAGCCCCGCCGCGCAGGACACGGGATTGCCGCCGAATGTATTGAAATACTCCATCCCGTTGGCGAAGCGTTCCGCGATCTCGCGGCGCATCGCGACAACGGCAAGGGGATGACCGTTGCCGATCGGCTTGCCCATCGTGACGATGTCCGGCACGACACCGTGCTCCTCGAAGGCCCACATCGATTGGCCCACGCGGCCGAAGCCCACCTGGACCTCATCCGCGATGCACAGGCCACCGGCGCGACGAACGGCATCGTAGATCGCACCGAGATATCCCGGCGGCAGGAAGACCTGCCCGGCGACGCTTGGGATCGTTTCGGCGATGAAGGCGGCGGGCGCATGCCCGCCCTTCACGAGCCGGTCGATGATCTCGCAGGCATGCTCGCCATAGCGCTTGCCGATCTCGCCCTCCGGCCACTCGGCCGGCGCGCGATATGGATCCGCGACAGGCAGCACATGCGTATGCTCGGGCCGCCCGCTGCCTCCCTTGCGCTTGAACTTGTAGGGGCTGATGTCGATCAGGCCCTGTGTGTGGCCGTGATAGGCCCAGTCCAGGACGATCATGTCGCGTCGCCGCGTATAGGCTCGGGCCGCGCGCAGCGCGAGTTCGTTCGCCTCGCTCCCCGTGCACACCACGAAGAACGTATCAAGCTCACTTGGCAGCGTCTTCGCCAGGCGCTCCGTGTAGTCGATGATGTTGTCGTGGAGATAGCGCGTGTTGGTGTTGAGGCGCTGGGCCTGCCGCGTGATCGCATCCACCACGCGCGGGTGGCAATGCCCGATATGGGCGACGTTGTTGTAGCAATCGAGATGGGCCCGGCCGGTCTCGTCGATCAGCCAGACATCTTCGCCGCGAGCCATCTTGAGCGGCCTGCGATAGGACAGCGACAGATTTGGGCCCAGTCGCTTCTTGCGCGCCGCCTGCAGGGCATCCTTTTCCTGTCCGGTCCTGTCGAAGGTCTCCGGCGGCAGGCCCGCGAAATCATAGGGCGAAGGAAAGAGGTCGTTCCAGACGCCAGGAAAAGCCGACTCGCCAACGCCCGGAATGACGCCGACGTCATCATAATCCGCGGCGACGAGTTGCAGATGGAGATGCGGTATCCAGCCGCCATTCTCTGCATAGTCGCCAAGCCGCGCCACACAGGCGCCGGCCGGCAGTTCCTCGCCGACGCGGCGCTCGCGAACCGACGCATGATCCAGGTGACCCCAGAGGCTGCGGAAGCGCAGGCCGGGTTCCGGCTCATGCTCGAGCAGCAGGAGCCCGCCATAATCTTGCGGCGCAGGATTGATCGTGGCCGCCACCACCTTTGCCGGCAGCGGGGTAAAGAGCGGCGCACCCGCAGGCGCGAAGATATCGAGGCCGAGATGGATGTTCCGGCGCGCGCCGTCGATCAGGGTCGAGTCGAAAAAGGGCGCCGTATAGACGGTGCGCAGTTCGCCATACGGCCCGAGGCCGAGCGTAAAGCCGTGTTCCCTCTGCAGATCGGCATAGGCCCGGTCCGCGGCAGCATGATCCTGCGCCGCGCTCGCCCGCGCCAGCGGCGCCTCGGGATTGCCGAGATCGACCACATGCTTCTGCTGGCGCGCCGGATGCGGGTGCATGAGCGGCGCCAGCGTCCGGCGGTTTGCGGCCAGCCAGCCCCGCAGGCGCCCGGCCCCGGGCGTCGCCTCAAGGCCACAGGCGTTGCGCAGGATCGCCGTGGCGATACGGCGATCGACCTTGCCGAGCCGCTCCAGGAGAGTCCAGGCCGGCCTTTCGCTGACGAGGAGATAGGGATTCTCGATCGCTTCGGCATGACGCGTCGCCGAAATCGACACGCTCACCGCCAACCGTGCGGCGATCAGATCGAGCAGGATCTCGAACTCGGCGTCCTGCAGCGGCAGTTCCGCGTGATAGCCCGCAGTGATCATGGCGGCTGTTTCGATCGGGCTCTTCTCGTCGAGCATCGCATACGTGCAGGCGACGGCGAGCTCGGCGATAAGCGGCGAATGGGCCGCGTCACCAAAATCGATAAGACCCGCGATCGCGCCCTTCTCGGGATCGGCGACCAACAGGTTCCAGTCATTGGCGTCATTGTGGATGACACCATGGCGCAGGCGCCGGAGCGTCGGCGCGACCCGGGAATCATAGGTGTCGAGCACCTTCTCCAGGCAGCGCCGCTGTGCCGCATCGGACACATGGGACAGGCGCTGGCGCGCCCGCGGCGTCTCGCGGATCTCCCAATCGAAGGCGACATGCGCACCGGGATGACCGAAGCTGCCGAGCACCCGGTCGAGCTGCCCGAGGACACGGCCGATGTCGCGCAGCGTTTCCGGCGTCTTGGCAACCTCGGCCAGCGGCGTGCCGGGGAGATAGGAGACGAGACGGACACAATGACGCTCGCCGCCGCGGCCGGTCAAAAGGCCGAATTCCAGCCCATCGCGGGTCGGCACCACACGCGGCGTCGGCAAGCTCGGATCGTTGATTTCGACGTGCCGCAGCAGCGCGGTCTGGAATTCGATCGCCGTGAGCGGCTCGGCCCCATTGACGATCTTCAGGATGAAACGCTGCCCATCGTCCGCCCGCACGTCGAAATTCTGGTCGCGCTCACTGGGCAGGCCATCAAGGCGGCCGACAACGCCGAAGCGTTGCCGCAAGACCTCCGCCGCCTCGTCGAGGGAGAATGTCGGGCGTGGGTGGTTGACGAAGGTCATCGCAGGCTTTCCGAATTGTCGCTCTGCCATCAATCTGACATTGATGCGGTGGCGGCCGCGCTGCTCCAATCGGCGGTTTTGCCGCCATTGTGGCGGTAGCAACCTGCTATCGCCGCCACACGGATATCTGCGAGCCCTTGATGGCGATGGACGAGACGAACGCGAAGATTCTGCGGCTGCTCCAGGACAATGCGCGGCTGCCGATCAAGACGATTGCGGGAAGCGTCGGGCTCGCCCGCAGCTCCGTGCGCGAGCGCATCGCCAAGATGGAGACCGACGGCACCATCCGCGGCTACACGGCAACCGTCATGGAGGGCCGTTCGGGTGTTGACGCATTCCGCGCCTTCCTGATCATCCGCCTCACCAAGACGCCGGCACGCGACACGGTGGATCGGATTGCCGTGCTCCCGGCGGTCAGGCGGTGCTACTCGATCGGCGGCGAGATCGACGTCATCGCCGAAATCGAGGCGGAGACGACCCGGGCGTTGAACTCCGTGCGTGACGAGATTGCGTCGATGCCGCATGTCGCCGACCTGACGACGGCAATCGTGCTCGCAGACGAGAAGCCAGCCTGAGCGATCGACGGACGCCGGCGGTCAGCTCTTCGTCACGCCCGCGCCGCGACAGCCCGCATCACATGCGAGACCGCGCATGAGCGATCAGGTACTCGACCTGCGCGGGCGTCTCGATCGCGCCGGCTGCGTGTTCATGCCGGATTTTCGCGATCGCGGCCTCGGCTTCGAGGCCGCATTCGATGAGCAGCAGCGCTGCGACCGTCCCGGTGCGCCCAAGCCCCGCCTTGCAATGGATGGCCCAGTTCTCCCCCGCCGCGAGGCGACGCAACAGCGCAAGCTTCTGCCAGTCCTCGGCGAAGGCCGCAGTCGGCGCGCTGTAATCGGGAATGGCTGCATGGGCCCACTCCAGTCCGGTCTCCCGGACAGCCACGGAAAACAGCTTCTGCTCGCAAGGCAGCTCATGCGCCTCGACGAGACTGAGGAGCCCACCGGCTCCGAGCCTGGCGAGATGATCGAGATCCTGGGCGAGAGCCAGCACGGGATCGGCGCCTGGCAAGGGGCGCCCTCGCCACGATCCCGGACAAGGGGCCAGCACCAGCTTTCCGGCGATCCCGGGCAGCGCGATGATCGATGCTGGCTTCGAAGCTGACTTGTCCAAGCAGACCCCTCCGGGCCGCGCGCAAAGCGCGCAACGCCCATCAATTGACTCAGTGATATAGCTGTGTACAGCTATATCACTATGGAGTCCATGTCAGCCCCTCCGCCCAACACAGTGAGTTCCATGCCGCCTCCGCCACGGACGAGGCGTGAGCGGCTCGCGGCCGTGCTTTGGCCGGCGGCGACAATGCTCGGGATCGCCCTTCTCGGTCTCCTCGCGGCTCGCAACGTCTCTGCGAACCTTGCGGCTGCGGGAATGGAAATCGACTTCTCGTTCCTCTGGCAGGAAGCGGGTTTCGATGTCAGCGAAAGCCTGATCGGCTATTCGCCCCGCGACACCTACGCTCGTGTGCTGCTCGTCGGCATCTTGAATACCCTCGCCGCGGCGGCCCTCATCCTCGTCCTGGCAAGCGGCATCGGGCTGTTCGTCGGCATCGCCATGACCAGTTCCAACTGGCTCGTGCGCACGTTGGCGCGCACCTATGTCGAGTTGCTCCGCAATCTGCCGAAGCTCCTGATCGTGATCGCGCTCTATGTGGCGATGGTGCGCAACCTGCCCCATATCCGCTCGGCCTGGACCAGCCCCTTCGGCGCGATGCTGAGCAATCGCGGTCTCGTGCTGCCCTGGCCGATCATCGAGCAGGGCGGCCAAGCGCTTGCTATGGCAGCCTGCCTCTGGCTCGCAGGCGCGTTTCTGTGGATCCGCGCCGCCCGGCTGCACCAGGACCGCACAGGCAAGCGCCGCCCGGTCTTCCTGCCTGTGCTCGCTGCCGCGGCGAGCCTCTACGCGGCGCTCGACCTGACAGGGACACTCCATGTCACCTGGTCTGTGCCGAAGCTGGCGGGCTTCAATGTCACCGGGGGCGTGAGCCTGTCCTTGCAGTTCACCGCGCTAGTGGTGGCCCTGTCGGTCTATCACGGCGGGCAGATCGGCGCGATCGTGCGCGGCGGCATCATCGCCACTTCGCACGGGCAGCGCGAGGCAGCACAGGCGCTCGGCCTCGACTGGTTGAAGACGATGCGGCTCATCGTGCTGCCCCAGGCACTGCGCGTGATCACGCCGCCGCTGGGTAATCAGTACTCCAACCTGCTGAAGAACACCTCGATCGCGCTGGCGATCGGATACTCCGATTTGCTCAGCGTCGTGAGCACATCGGTGAATCAGACATTCCGCCCGATCGAACTGATGGCGCTCGTGGCCGCCTTCTTCCTGATCGCGAACCTGCTGATCTCGGCCTTGGTGAACTGGTGCGACCATGCCTTCCGGCTGAAGGCGCGCTGAGAATGACGCTGACAGTCGAGACGATCGCCCGCGCGAATGCCCTTCCCCGGAAAGGGCTCGCGCCCATCCAGGGCTGGCTGCGCCAGAATCTGTTTTCGAGCTGGTGGAACACGGTGCTGACCGTCGTCACGCTCGCTCTTCTGGTCCTGTTCGCCTGGAGCGCGCTGACCTGGGTGGTGCTCGAGGCGGTCCCGTTTTCCGGCAACCGGGCCGAATGCCTGAATGCCTCGGGAGCCTGCTGGGCCTTTCTCAGCGAGAAGGCCAATCTCGTCCTGACCGGGACCTACCCGGCCGCCGAGCGCTGGCGCGCGCAACTCGCCAGCGGCCTGATCATCGTGACGATCCTCGTCTTTGCACTTGTTCCGATGAGGCTTGCGATCCGGGCAGCCATGGTCGTGGGCACTGCTGTGCTCTCCTACCTGCTTCTGCGCGGAGGTTTCGCTGGCCTGCCCTTCGTCGAATCCCACCGCTGGAACGGCCTCCCCCTCATCCTGTTCCTGTCTGCCTTCACGATGGCCGCAGCATTTCCGCTCGGCATCCTGCTGGCGCTGGCTCGCTGGTCGCAGCATCGCGCGCTGAACCTTGCCGCCGTCGCCTATATCGAGACGGTGCGCGCCATTCCGATGGTCGCGGTCTTGTTCGCCGGCATTTTCGTATTGCCGCTGCTGCTGACGCGCGGCGCGACCATAGAGCCCGTCGCCGCCATCCTGATCGTGCTGACCCTCTTCTATGCGGCCTATTTCGCCGAGGACATTCGCAGCGGGCTGCAGGCGCTGCCCAAGGGGCAGATCGAGGCGGGAGCCAGCCTCGGCCTCACCGCCGCGCAACGCATTCGCCTGATCGTGCTGCCCCAGGCCTTGCGGACGGCCATCCCCGGCATGACGAACACGATTATCGGCAGCTTCAAGGACACCTCGCTCGTCGCCATCGTCGGCATGCATGATTTGCTTTCGACAGCCCGCATGGCATATGCCGATCCTCTCTGGCAGGCCTATGCTTTGGAGGCGAACATTGCGATCGGGCTGTTCTATTTCCTCTGCTGCTGGATGATCTCCGAACGAGCTCGGCGGCTCGGGCACGGCGCCGGCAAGCTCGGCTTAGACCGGCCTTGCGACAGGGAGAGCTATGACGATCGAACTCACCAGCCCCGAGGCGCAGCAGCTTCGCCAGATGGTCCGCTCGCGCAACGACGTGATCTTCGAGATCGTGCGCGACCGCATCTGCCTGCGTGAATATGACGAAGGGCATGTCATCCACGAAGCAGCACTCGCCGCGGAGTTCCACGTCAGCCGCACGCCGATCCGGCAGGTCCTGCAGCGCCTTGTCTACGAACAGCTCGCGGAGACGCGAAACGGCGTCGGCACCATCGTTTCCTATGTCGATCATCACGCTGTCGACATGCTGCGTTTCCGCATCGGCCTGACGGGTCTGATCGCCGATCTCGTGCCGCTGCAGCTCCCGACTTCGCTCCGGTCCGACTATGCGCGGTTGCGCTCATTGGCCGAGGGGCTGCGTGACACCTCCCCCGTCAAGGATGTCTGGGGCGTCTGGCGCGCCCATCACGAGGCGCGCAACGCCTTGATCGGCGACGAGGCGCTGCGCCAGATGGACGACATGATTTTCTTCCGCATCGCGCGAAGCTGGGTCAGCTGGCTGAAATGCGATCCGGAGCTCGTGCGCGCCCTGCTCGTGCAGGAAATCGCGGCGACGGCCGAGAAGACCGAAAGCCTGCCGGCATCGGAGCTGTTTCGCCTGCATGCGGCGCATCTCGAATTGCTGCTCGCACGCTATGGCGAGGACGATAGCAAGTAGGAGACCTGGGCCTCGCTTTCGATTGCGCCCGGCCGAGCCGAGCGCACCGCGGCGATCGCGTCCTGCGGCGGCATTCCGGTCTCGATCAGCACGCGCGCGGCCATCATGCCGCTGCGGCCATATCCAGCGAGACAACAGAAGGCGGCACCCCGGCCGAGGCTTAGCTCGCCAAGGATCGCCTGGGCCAAACGCGGCCAGTCCAATGTCTCGTCCGGCGCGGAAAAATCCAGGATAGGCGCACAAACGAGGCGGATCCCGCGCAGCTCCGCAGCGCGTTGCAGATGTTCGCTGTCATCGGCATCGCATTCCGTCTGGTCCAGGAGGCTCACCAGGAGCGTCGTTCCCCTCGACTTCAGAACATCGAGAACCTGCTCCTGCTGATCCGCGTCGATGGTCCGTTCGCCCCGCCGGAGGATGACGAGCCCCGGCAGCGGCAACATGCCCACGGCTCCGGCATGCCCGCGGACCGTAACCCATACCGGCCCTTCCTCCATGCCCGCCCCCTGCAAACCTTGCCGGATCCAGTGTTCCGATCGGTGCCGACTAGAGGCAGATCAGGCGGAACTGTCCAGAACAATGGCATCGGCCGTCTCGGAAGAGCAGGCGACGGCGGTGCCGGAACGCATTCCGGCTCGCCGAGCGGTCGGCGAGCCGGAAGAAGGACACGCAGTCGCACTGCGGTTGAACGACGGCCTAGAGCATCGGCCCGAAAAGTGGATTGCGGTTTTCGGGAAAGCCGATGCAAAGACAAAGGGTTAGATCATCGGACTGGATACGATATCCGGTCCGATGATCTAGCGGACGGGGAACGCGAAGATCAGTCCGCCATCCCTGGCCAGGCGGTTCGGAGACGCTGAGCGGTCCATGGCGAGGGGCGAGCCCTTGCCGATATGCTTTTCGAAAACCTCGCCGTAATTGCCGACCTGCTTGATGATCTGCGCACTCCAGTCGGGACGCAGGCCAAGCTTCTTCGCCATGTCGGCAGTTGGCCCGGTCGGGGAGATCAACCGTTGCTCGTCGACTGGCAGATCCTTGAGCGAGGCGAGCTTGGCATCGATATTCTGCGAGGTGACACCGAATTCCTCGGCGGCGATCATGATCTGGACGCCCCAGAACAGCGTCTTCTCCAGCTCCGTATCCGGGCGCGACACAAGGGCGAGCGGCTCGGTGGCTGAACGTTGGGGAACGATCACGTAATCGTCCGGCTTCGGTGCCAGCAGACGATCGGCGGCCAGGGCCGATACCGAGCTCGCCACCGCATCGCATTTTCCGGAGAAGAATGCCTGCAGGCGTGCGGTCTTGTCGGCGATGTTCTCGACCTTGTAGGGCAGCTTCGCGGTGCCGAACCAGTCGGCGAGATAAAGCAGCGTCGTCGAGCCTTCTTCGGCACAGACGGTCGCGCCGGACAGGTCAGCGAGCTTCGTCATGCCGAGGCTTTTCGGCACCATGAAGCCCTGCCCGTCATAGAAGGTGGTCGTCACGAAGGACACGCCGGGATCGGCGTCGCGGGTGCCGGTCGCGGTGATGCCGCGCGAGGCAATATGTGCGCTGCCGCTGATGATCGCCTTCAGGCTGTCGGAGAACCCGATGCCGCGCAGCTCGGCCTTGGCCCCATCGCCGAAGATCGCAGCCGCCGCCATGCGGCAGAAATCGACATTGAAGCCGCGGAATGCGCCCTGGCTGTCGGGGACGGAGAAGCCGGGTGAATTCGGATTGACCAGGCAGACGAACTTTCCGTCCTGCTTGATCTTGTCGAGGACCGGGCCAGCCTGTGCGCCCGGCGCAGCGGCAAGCAGAACGGCCGCGGACAAGGCCATGCGGAGCACGTGAAACGCCATATCAATCCCCCTCTTCCCTCTGGAAGCTTATAGCTATCTACCTGTATACAGCAACGCAGCAAACCGTCAAACCCACGGCATCGCTCGCGGCGCTTTCCGTCGCGATGCCTCCCCATTCTGAAGACCCAGATCGAAGAGCCCCTCCCGGGGGTTCCGGTATGGCGCCTGAATCGAGGGCGGCCAGACCGGGCCATGGCAGACCAACGATGGCCTGTGCCTCCTGGTCGGGCCTTGAAGAGGGCGGCAGTTGCGAGGACCGTTGCTGGCGCGTCGGGGCCTGCTCGTCCCGGTTCGGTGCACAATCGCGACGCCCCGCCACACCACCCGGATTGCGGCACACGAAGGGGAGACCAGCCGGGCCGCCCCTGTCCGGCAGCCGCCATTGCGCTTGGTTCGTCGCAGCGGGAGCAGCCAATGGCCGGCCGCGATCGCGCCGGTTGCTTTCGGGGAACGGAAACGCCGACATACCGCCTGACACGGCATCAGAGCCTCGAAGAGTCCAATGGAGCAGGAATGAGCATTCGCGAGCAACTGGTCGAACGATTCTTCCGCTATCTGGCGGTTGAGAGTCAGAGCGACGCCACAGCGACGACGCTGCCGACCACTCCGGGCCAGCAGCGGCTCGCCGCATTGCTTGCAGAAGAGCTGCGCGCACTTGGACTTGAAAGGGTCGTGCTTGACGACCACGCCACCGTCACCGCCATGAAGCCGGGCACGAGGCCGGGCGCGCCGAGGATCGGCTTCATCGCGCATCTCGACACGATCGACACCGGCCTCTCGCCGACGATCCGCCCGCGCATCCTGCGCTTCGAGGGCGAGGATCTTTGCCTGAACCCGGAAAGGGACGTCTGGCTGCGCGTGGCGGAGCATCCCGAGATCCGCTCCTGGGTCGGGCAGGACATCATCGTCGGTGACGGAACGAGTGTGCTCGGAGCCGACAACAAGGCCGCGATTGCCGTAATCATGACGCTGCTCGAGCAGCTCGGCGCCGGGAGCCAGCATGGCGACATCCTGGTCGCCTTCGTTCCTGACGAGGAGATTGGCCTGCGCGGCGCGAAGGCACTCGACCTCGCCCGCTTCGACTGCGATTTCGCCTATACGATCGATTGCTGCGAACTTGGCGAGGTCGTGATCGAGAATTTCAACGCCGCTGCAGGCGAGATCGTCTTCACTGGCGTTACCGCCCACCCGATGTCGGCGAAGGACATCCTCGTGAACCCGCTGCTGATGGCGCTCGACTTCATCAGCCAGTTCGACCGCGCGGAAACGCCCGAGCACACCGAGGGCCGCGAAGGCTATTTCTGGTTCAACGACATCGTCGCCAATGCCAGCGAGGCGCGCCTGCGCGTCTTGATCCGCGACTTCGACAGGGAGCAGTTCGAGCGGCGCAAACGGCGCATCCGCAAGGTTGCCGACCTGATTGCCGCGCAATATCCCAAAGGCCGTGTCGACTGCCAGGTGACCGATACCTACAGCAACATCCATGACAGCCTGGGCGATGACCGCCGCTCGGTCGACCTGCTCTTTGCGGCGCTGAAGGCACTGCAGATCGAGCCGAAGCTGATCCCGATGCGCGGCGGAACAGACGGCGCAGCGCTCTCGGCCAAGGGATTGCCGACCCCCAACTTCTTCACGGGCGCGTACAACTTCCACTCGCGCTTCGAGTTCCTGCCTGTTCCCGCCTTCGAGAAATCATGGGAGGTCGCGCGCATGATCTGCACCTTGGCAGCGCAATCAAACGGCCCACTCGAGGTAACCCGCCCGGATTGAACGGGTCCGCGCTGAGCGTCGTCGGTCGCAAAAGGGTTCATGCTCCCGACGACACCAGCGGGCAGATCGGATCGGGCGCCCGGACGCGTCCTGGCAAGGGGACCTTCGCCGGACGTCAGCGGCGCGCCTCGTCGCGCTCGACATCTACGCTGCCACGGCCGCCCGAACGGCAGACCGCGTGTAAGTCCAGGATCATTAGAATTCTTACAAACTATTGATATTGAAGAGATTTACGTTTCTCGTCTATGACGGATCCCAGGGTACGGATGCCATGGGGCAGGAATGGACGATAGGCTCGATCAGGATCGGTCGTCGGCTTCGATGCAGTTGTTCTCGAAGCGGCTGAAGGTGTCCGCCGGAACGTTTCGGCACGGGCGGGGCGAACAGGTCGTCGGGCCGATGAAGCGGGGGCTCAAGGTCGTCGTCATGCTGCAGGGACATCAGTCCTATGAGCTCGACGACAGGCCGCCTCTGACCATCAACAGCCCGATGCTGCTGGTCGCCGCCAATGACGGCGATCATGTCCAGAAACGGACCTGCCTGTCGGGCGAGGGCGTGCGCTGCGCGATCGTGCAGCTCGATGCCGACTTCGCGCAGGACGAACTCGGCGCCAGCTTCTCAGGTCTGATGGGACAGATGCAGGGCAGCGGGATCGGCCCGGGACTATGGGCGCGCGCTGCCGGCGCCGATCTGCGCGGGATCGCGCTGCAGATGGCGGAGTGCCGGATCGAAGGCGCGATGCGCAATCTCTACATGGCCGGGAAGGCGCTCGAACTCGCGGCCACAGTTGTGGACCAGATCGTCAACGAGCGGCCGCAGCGAGCCGCGCGGCTGTCGCCGCGAACGATCGAGCAACTGCGTGCGGCGCACGCTCTGCTTCTTCAATCGGCCCGCAATCCCCCGACACTGGGGGAACTCGCCAGGAATACCGGCCTCAATGTCACCAAGCTGACGGCTGGATTTCGTCAGCTCTACGGAGCGAGCGTTTTCGACTATCTCCAGGCCCATCGCCTGCAACAGGCCTACGACCTGATCCGCAGCGGCGAGAAGAGCGTCGCCGAGGCGGCCTACCACGTCGGATACAACCCTGCGCATTTCTCGGGGATTTTCCGGAAGCGCTTCGGCATTCTGCCCAGCACCTTGCGTTGACGCCGCTCTGCTGAAGTTCTGGCAACCGATTGGAAGGCTTCGAAACTCATTCGAAAGAAATACTGCGGGCAGCCAAAGTCGATCCGATTGCCCCGATTGTTGTGCTGGTCGAGAAGAAACCCGCAATACGGCGGGGCATCTCGATCATGAACACATGCAACTCGAACAAGGATGGATCTTGGTCGATCCGAGCAGCAGGCGCTCCTGTATGCTTCTGGCGTCGTGCCAGGACCGTGGCGCTCGCCAGCGTCGCTCTCAGTGTTCTTCCGGTCGCGCTCGCTGGTCCAGCCCTCGCTCAAAGCGAATCTCCCACCGTGTCGCTCGACACGATCGAAGTTCAAGGCGCGACGGAGAAGGCGAATGGGCCGGTCGACGGCTATATCGCGCGGCGCAGCGCCAGCGGCACCAAGACCGACACTCCCCTGATCGAGACGCCGCAATCGATCACGGTCATCCCGCGCGCCCAGATCGACGATCAGGCCGCGCAGAGCGTCGGCCAGGCGCTTCGCTATTCCGCCGGCGTCCTGGCGGAGACGCGCCTGTCCTCGGGTCGCTACGACAGCACCTTCATCCGAGGCTTTGGCGGTAGCGGTTCGAATGCAGGCTTCGTCAATTTCCAGGACGGCCTGCGTGTCCAACGCGGCGTCAATTTCCTCGTCCCGGCCATGGAAACCTACGGGCTGGAGCGGATCGAGGTGCTGCGCGGTCCGGCTTCCGTGATCTTCGGGCAGGTCAAGCCGGGCGGCCTAGTGAATCTGGTCAGCAAGCGCCCGACGGATCAAGCCTTTGGCGAGATCCAGGCTCAGATCGGCTCGCATCAGCGCCGCCAGCTCGCCTTCGACATCGGCGGGCCGGTGAACCCGGACAAGACGGTCCTCTACCGGATCGTCGGGCTCGGCAGGGCCGCAGATACGCAGGTCGATTTCACCAAGGAGGAGCGGGTCTTTATCGCGCCATCGCTGACCTTCCAGCCAAGCGCTGCGACGAGCCTGACCATCCTCACCTCCTTCCAGCGCGACCCGGAAACCGGCTTCTACGGCTTCATCCCGGCAGTCGGCAGCGCATTGCCTAACCGCTACGGCCGGATCCCCAGCAAGTTCTTCCCCGGCGAGCCCGCCTATGAGGGCTATAGCCGAAACCAGATCGCAGCAGGTTACGCGCTCGAGCACCGCTTCAACGATGTCTTCAGCTTCCGCCAGAATCTGCGGTTCACCGACCTCGAGTCGCGCTTCAGGACTGTCGCCGTGGCAAGCCTGGCCGCCGACCAGCGCACGCTCATGCGCCGCGTGACGGCGTCGAACGAGAAGGCCCGGACCTTCGGCATCGACAACCAGCTCCAGGCCGATTTCCGCACCGGTCCGCTGACTCACAAGGTCCTGCTCGGCGTCGACGGCTATTGGATGGACGGCACCGCCTTCACCGGCGCGGGTGGCACCGTCCAGACCCTCGATTGGGTCAACCCGGTCTATGGCCGCACGCCCTTTGCAACACCGGCCCTGCCCGGCACCACGCAGGAAACGACGCAGTTCGGCGTCTATCTCCAGGACCAGATCAAGCTCGACCGGCTCTCGCTCCTCATCGGCGGGCGCTTCGACAACGCCAGAAGCCGCACGCGCGCCCTCACCAATGGCGCACTGACGAAGCAGGACGACGACGCCACGACAGGCCGCGCCGCATTGATGTACAATTTCGACAATGGCCTGGCGCCCTATGCGAGCTATTCGACCTCGTTCGAACCGGTTGCGGGCACGACCTTTGGCGGCTCGCCCTTCAAACCGACCGATGGCGAGCAGTATGAGGTCGGCCTGAAATACGCGCCGCCCGGCTACGACGCCTTCATCCAGGCAGCCGTGTATCAACTGACCCAGAGCAATGTGCCGACGGCCGACCCCGCCAATGCGGGCTTCCAGATCCAGACGGGCGAGGTACGGGCGCGTGGTTTCGAGGTCGAGGGTCGGGCGAAGCTGTTCGACAGTCTCGAGCTGATCGCGGCCTATGCCTATACCGACGCCGAGGTGACGAAGAGCACCGGCGTCGACCTCGGCAAGAGGCCGACGGTGGTCCCCCGCAACATGGCTTCACTCTGGGGCCACTATACCTTCAAGACGGGCCTGTTTGCGGGCTTCGCCCTGGGCGGCGGCGTGCGTTATGTCGGCGAGGGCGCAGGTGATCCCGGCAACACCTTCAAGACGCCGGACTACACCCTGCTCGATGCGGCCATCAGCTATGATTTCGGTGTCCGGGCCCAGGCGCTGAAGGGCTGGAAGGTTCAGGTCAATGCCCAGAACCTGCTCGACAAGGACTATGTCGCGGGTTGCTACGCGCTGACCCAGTGCTCGTTCGGCCTTCGCCGAACGGTGCTTGCGACCCTGTCCTACAAATGGTGAGCCGCGACGGCATGGACGCCACGAGATTTCGCAACACAGCCGGCCCCGAGCTCCCGTCAGCGGAGCCCGCGACTCTGGCGCAGGCGCGTCAGCTGGACATCGTGGCAGGCCATGGCGAGATCTATCGGCTGCTGATCGCGATCCCGCCGGGTCCGGCACCGGCGGCCGGGTTTCCGGTGATCTATCTGGTCGACGGCAATGCTCTCTTTGCCACGGCCGTCGAGACGGCACAGCTCCAGGGTCGGCGGCAGGATGTGACAGGGGTCGACCCGGCGATCATCGTGGGCATCGGTTACCCCATCGACGCTCCGTTCGATGGTGCGCGCCGACAAGGCGATCTCCTGCCGGACGAGGGAGGTGCGGACCGGTTCCTCGACTTCATCGAGGAGAGCGTAAAGCCGGCGGTCGCAGCGCTCGCCGCCATCGACCCCAGCCGCCAGGCTCTGGTGGGGCATTCCTTCGGTGGCTTGTTCGCACTGCATGCGCTGTTCACGCGGCCTGAGCAGTTCAGGTCCTATGTCGCCGGCAGCCCTTCGATATGGTGGAACGATCGCGCGATCGAGGTCAGCGAGGCCAGTTTTGTCGCGCGCCGCCGCGATGGGCCCCTGCCGCGGCTGCTGATCACAGCTGGAGGCAGCGAGCAGGCACGCGACGCGCGCACCTCTCCGGAACGCGCTCAACGCCTGCATATGGCGCGCATGCTTGACAATGCTGCCGAAATGGCGCTGCGCCTGGCCTCGTCGCACCGCGTCGCGGTGGAGCATGTGATCTTCGACGGCGAGAACCACATCTCGGTCATCCCCGCGATGCTGGCCAGGGCGGTTTCGTTCGCGATCGCCGGCACCGCCGGCCGGGAGACGACGGCATGAGCCAGGTACGGATCTCGTCGCGCGAGCTGCGGCCATTTGCGTGGGTTCTGGGCCTCGTGCTGACGCTGTTTGCGTTGACGGCGGCCGGCCCGGCCCCGGCCGCTCCCGTGACGGTGACGGATGTGCTCGGTCGCACGGTGACCTTGCCGGGCCCGGCCAAGCGCATCGTGCTGGGGCAGGGTCGCCAGCTCAATGCGCTGGGGCTCATTCATCCCGACCCGATCAGCCTGCTTGTCGGCTGGGGCAATGACTTCCAGCGCCAGATGGGCGAGGCCTATGCGCTGTACCGCGCGCGGTTCCCCGCGATCGAGACGCTGCCGACTGTCGGAGACGGCACCGCAGACGGGTTTTCCTTCGAGAAGGCGGTCGAACTTGCCCMGGACCTGGTCGTTCTGAGCCTGTCGATCGCCGGCACGCGCCGCGGCCCTGGCGATCTCGTCGCGAAATTCGAGGCGGCGGGCATCCCGGTGATCGTGGTGGATTTCTTCCTGCAGCCGTTCCGCGACACGATGCCCAGCCTGCGCATCCTCGGCAAGGCGATCGGCAGGGAGGCTGCGGCCGAAGAGTTCGTCACCTTCTACCAAGACCGGAGACAGCGCATCGCCCAGCGGCTTGGTCCGGTTGAGCGACCGTCCGTCTTCATGCATGCGCATGCCGGAAGCGCCGAATGCTGCTTCTCGCCGGGAAAGGGTACCTTCGACGACTACATCACGGCCGCGGGCGGAAGAAATATCGCGGCAGCGTTGCTGCCGGGAGCGACAGGCCAGATCAGCCTCGAGCAGGTTCTCGCTGTTGACCCGGCGATCTATATCGCGACAGGCGGCACCCATCTCGCAAAGAGCGGCGGGCTGGTGCTGGGTCTGGGCGTTCCCGCCGAGGTCGCGTCGCGCAGCCTTGCAGCCCAGCTCGCTCGTCCCGGCCTCAAGGCATTGACGGCGGTGAGGAACGGCCAGGCCTATGGTCTCTGGCATCTGTTCAACGACACCCCCACCCATATCGCGGCGATCGAGGCGATGGCGAAGTGGTTCCATCCGCAGCTGTTCGCCGATATCGACCCGCAGGCGACTCTGGACGAGATCTCCCGGCGCTTCTCGGCGATCCCGCTACAGGGAACGTTCTGGCTCGAGCCGCAAAGCGGAAAGCCGCAAGACTTGGCAAGCCCGCCGGCAAAGCCATGAATTTCGCTGCAAATCCCGCCTCCCCCGCCGCTGCCCGCGAGGTTGCCCTGCCATGACCGCTCTCGTTGCCCACGCGCGGATCGCTCTGGCCGATCCGGACGCCGTCATCGCTCCGCTCTGCGAACATCTCGTCGAGCATGGGGCTGAGATCACACAGGAGGAGGGCGCGACGATCATTGCGCTGGGCAGCTATCGCGGCCGGCTGCAGTCCAGCGACGGGCATCTCGTCGTGCGCGCCGAGGCCCCCGATTTGGCGAGCCTGCAGGGCGCCAAACAGGCGATCGCGAGCCATATCATCGAGTTTGCGCCGCGCGGCGAGGCCGTTCCCCTGATCGCCTGGACGGGAGCGGGCAGCGGCGTGGCGATCCCATCGAGTTTTCGCATCCTGACTGTGACTGGCGTTCGGGATATCTCGCCGCATATGCGCCGGATCAGCTTCCAGGGCGACGACCTTGCCAGGTTCGACAGCCTGGAGGCACTGCATGTCAGGTTGTTCCTGCCGCCGCCTGATCTGGCCGAGCCGGAATGGCCGACATTCGGA
Source organism: Allobosea sp. 05T433 (assembly GCF_056396065.1). Lineage (NCBI taxonomy): Bacteria > Pseudomonadati > Pseudomonadota > Alphaproteobacteria > Hyphomicrobiales > Alloboseaceae > Allobosea > Allobosea sp. 05T433. The sequence goes on from NZ_JBFTKS010000008.1 coordinate 186,725, forward strand.
GAGGATGGGATCTTGCGTCTGCCGGAAGCAAACAAGGCGCCGGCGGTGCGCAAATACACGATCCGAGAGATCGATACGGTCGCGGGAACGGTCGCGCTCGATTTCGTGCTGCACGAGGATGCCGGTCCCGGCGCAGCCTTCGCGGCGCGGGCCCGGCCGGGCGATCGCATCGGCATGGCAGGCCCCGGCGGACGTGGCTTGCGCGAGGCCGACTGGTATCTGTTCATGGGCGACGAGACCGCGCTGCCTGCGATCGGTCGCATGCTCGCCCACCTGCCACTAACGGCACGGGGCCTCGCTTTCATCGAAGTCACCGATGCCGGTGAAGAGCAGGCCCTGGTCTGCCCCGCCGGTGTGGAGATTCGCTGGCTGCATCGCCAGGGCGCCGAGGCCGGCACCACGACACTGCTCCAGGACGTCTTTGACGCTGTCCTGTGGCCTTCGGACGAGGCGACCGTCTATCTCTGGGCCGCGCTCGAACATGCCGGCTTCAAGGCCCTTCGCATGGCCGCCCGCAAGCGTCTGCGGCCCGAGCGCGATCATCATCTGATCGTCAGCTATTGGCGTCGCGGCATCAGCGAAGACCGGCAAGCCGACTGAATTTGCGGCACTACGCCGGGCCTGACCGCCCTCCGTTTCGGGGCGCGACGGGGCTCGGGCCGCCAGCGGGTGATCGAACTCTCGCGGCCGCCTTCTCCACTCATCCGGCGGCCGGCGGGGTACCGTGCGTGTGGAAGCTCTCGATCGTCTTCAGCCCCCACGCCTGCCCCTTCTTCCGCTCGGTTTCGGTCCACGTCACCGTCTGCCAGTCCGGATCGAGAATGAGGCGTGCGCCGGCATTGGCGATCTCGATGCGATTGCCGGCGGGCTCGTAGACATAGAGAAAAAAGGTCTGCTGAACCGCGTGCTTATGGGGCCCGGTCTCGATGTGAATGCCGTTCTCGAGAAAGATGTCGGCGGCTTCGAGAATGTGTTCGCGCTGGTCGGCCGCATAGGTGAGGTGGTGGAAGCGCCCGAGAGCCGCGGTGTGGTCGCGCGTATAGGCGATGTCGTAGCTCTTGTTGTTGACGGTGAACCAGCAGCCGCCAACCTCGCCGGAATCGAGCACGATCTGTTCCGTGATGCGGCTGCCCAGGGCCTTCGGCATGAAATCGCGGATCACCGCGACGTCCTGCGCCAGCAGATTGAGATGGTCGAGACGGCGTACAGCACAGCCGCGACCGTGATTGCGTTGCGCCTGGTTCTTCAGCGCCGGCCGTTCGTGCGGCGGCGCCGCGTATTTTTGGGTGTCGAAATAGATCTCGAACACATGATTGTCGGGATCGCGGAACCGGTAGGCCTTGCCATGGCCGAGATCGCCGTCGTTCCAGCCGATGCCGGCCCCCATGGCCTCGATCGCGTTGACCCGGCGCATCAGGCCAGTCTCGCTTGTCGCCCGATAGCCGATATGGCCGACCCCCGTCGTGGTCGAGGCCGTGAGTTTCAGCGTGTGGAACTCATAGTCGTCCCAGGCGCGCAGATAGACGCTGTCGCCCTCCCGTCCGCTCTCGGTCAGCCCGAGGATATTGACGAAGAAGTCGAGGCTGGCCTCCGGCTTGTTCGTGAACAGCTCGACATGGGCGAGATGAGCGATATCGAAACAGGGTTCCTGGCTCATCCCCACACCTCCTGCGCCACCTCGACGATGCGCGCCAGCTTGGCCCATTGCTCGTCCTCCGCCAGCACATTGCCCTCTTCGGTGGAGGCGAAGCCGCATTGGGGCGAGAGGCAGAGCTGATCCAGGGGCGCGAAGGCCGAGGCCTGCTCGATCCGCCGCTTCAGGTTGTCCTTGCTCTCGACGCTGCCGAACTTCGAGGTGACGAGGCCCAGCACGACCTGCTTGCCCTTCGGCAGGAAGCGCAGCGGCTCGAAGCCGCCGGAGCGGTCATCGTCCCATTCCATGAAATAGCCGTCGACATTGATCTGGTTGAAGACCATGTCGGCGACGGGCTCATAGCCGCCGGAGGCGATGAAGGTCGATTTGAAGTTGCCGCGGCAGGTATGAGTGGTGATCGTCATGTCCGCCGGCTTGGCCGCCGTCGCCGTGTTGATGACGTCGCGATAGATATGGATCAGCTTGTCGGGGTCATCGCCACGATCGACCAGCATCTGGCGCTGCTCGGGATCGCAGAAATAGGAGAGGCTGGTATCGTCGAGCTGCAGGTAGCGGCAGCCGGCGTCGTAAAAGGCCTTCACCGCCTTGGCGTAGGCCTTGCCGAGATCGGTGTAGTAATCCTCCATCCTGAAATAGGCGGAGATATCGACGGCTTTCCGGCCGCCGCGATAGTGCAGCATGCTCGGGCTCGGGATCGTCATTTTCGGCACGCGATCGGTGACGGAGGCAAGAAACCTGAAATGGGCGAGATGCGGGTGGTCGTCGGGGAAATCGAGTTTGCCGGTCACGCGAAGGCCGCGGGCCTTGGTCGCGACGCCCTTGAACTGGATGCCTGAATCCGAGTCGTATCCCTGCACGCCGGAGAGATTCTCCAGGAAATCGAAATGCCAGAAGGCGCGGCGGAACTCGCCGTCCGTGACCGCCTGGAGCCCCACCTCCTCCTGCTTCTTCACCAGCGCCCTGATCTCGGCATCCTCGATCGCCGTCAGATCGGCGGCGGAGATTTCGCCGGTCACGAGCTTGGCGCGCGCGTCCTTGACGCGTGCGCTGCGCAACAGGCTTCCAACCATATCGGCTCGGAACGGCGGCTTGTGTCGGAGGGGCATGCGGTTTCCTTCCCTGATCATGGTCTTCTAGGCAGCGGCGCTGAGGCCGAGATGGCGCTCCAGCCGCGCCGGTTCGCGCAGCAGCGCGGCACTGTCGTCGGCGAGCACGACACGACCGCGCTCCAGCACGATCGCGGTGTCGGTCAGCTCCAGAATTGTCCTGGCATGCTGTTCGATGACGATGGCTGCCAGCCCTTCGTCCCGGAACAGCGTCTTCAACGCCGCGAGCAGTTCCTCGACGATGATCGGCGCCAGCCCCTCGGTCGGTTCGTCCAGAAGCAGCAGCCTGGGATTGAGCATCAGGGCGCGGCCAATGGCCAGCATCTGCTGTTCGCCGCCGGAGAGCTGGTTGCCAAGATTGCTCTTGCGTTCGGCGAGGCGCGGAAACATCCGGAAGACGCGTTCCGTCGTCCATGGGCCGGGGCGCGCAACCGCAGTCAGGTTCTCGACAACGGTCAGCGACTTGAAGATGTTGCGCTCCTGCGGCACCCAGCCGATGCCGGCATGGGCACGCTGCTCGGGCGTAGCCGTGGAGATGTCGACATCGGCAAGCGTGATCCGCCCGGCTCGCCGACGCGTCACGCCGATGATCGTGTTGACCAGCGTCGTCTTGCCGACGCCGTTGCGGCCCAGCAAGGCGAGCGAGCGCCCCTCGTCGAGCGAGAGCGCGACATCGAACAGGACGAGAGCGTCGCCGTAGCCGGCGTTCAGGCCTTCGATCCGCAGGAGCTCAGACATGGGCGGCCTCGCCGAGATAGGCCTGCTTGACGGCGGGGTCGCGCGCGACCACCGCAGGTTCGCCTTCCGTCAGCACGCGGCCATTGACGAGAACGGTGATCCGGGTCGCGAACCGGAAGATGATGTCCATGTCGTGTTCGATCAGCAGCACCGAGACATCGTCCGGCAATGCTGCGACCGTCTCCAGCAATTCGCGCCTCTCGGCTTCGGGAACGCCGGCGGCGGGCTCGTCGAGCAGGAGCACGCTCGGCCTGGCCGCAAAGGCCGCGGCGATCTCGATCTGGCGCTGCTTGCCATAGGGCAATGTCGCGATGCGCTGATCCATGATGTCCTCGAGCTTGAAGCGGGCGAGGATATCGGCCGTCTCGGCGATGGCCTCGTCATCGGCGTCGAGCCTTTGGAAAAGCCGCATGCCCCGGCCGAGCCGCTCTGCGGTGACGAGAGAGATCATCTCGAGCGGCGTCATTGTGCCGAAGAGCTGATTGATCTGGAAGGTTCGGGCGACACCGCGCTTGACCCGCGCCTCTCGCGACAGGCCGGTAATGTCCTGCCCCATCAGGCTCACACGCCCCGATGTCGGCCGCAGAACCCCTGTGAGCAGATTGACGAAGGTCGTCTTGCCCGCGCCGTTCGGGCCGATCAGCGCGTGGCGCGCGCCCTTTTCCAGCGAGAACGTCACGTCGTCGGTCGCAGTGATGCCGCCGAAGGTCTTGACGAGATCGAAGGTCTGCAGGACGGCGCTCACGACGAGGCCCCACGTTTCGGAAACCGCGCGACCAGCGCCTTGATCGCGCCATGGATCAGTTCACGACCACCAAGGACGAAGAGGACGAGGAAAAGCCCGATCCAGAACATCCAGTATTGCGGGGTGAAGGTCGCGATGGCGTCCTGCGGGAACTTGAACGCGATCGCACCGATCAGGCCGCCATAGAGATAGCCGGCCCCGCCGATGATCAGCACCAGCATCAGGTCGGCTGAACGGTGGAAGTCGAACACGTCCAGGGAGACGAATTGCGTGGTTTGGGCGAGCAATGCGCCCGCAGCCCCGGCATAGGCCGCCGACAAGGCATAGATGGCCGCAAGGCGCCAAGGGACAGGCACGCCGGATGCGGCGGCGCGCAGTTGATTGTCGCGGATGCCGCGAAGGGACAAGCCGAACGGCGAATTCACGATGCGCCGCGCGATCAGGAACAGGATGAACAGCACCGACAGCGAATAGAGGTAGGCCGTGCGGCCGAAGATATCGAAATCGAACGTCCCGAAGACCGGCGCCATCGTGATGCCCTGCAGGCCGTCGGCGCCACCGGTGAGCCATGCCAGCGAGTTTGCAACCTCGTAGAGGATCAATGCCACGCCGAGCGTGATCATGAGGCGGGTCAGATCCGTGCCGCGCAGGACGAGCGGACTGGTGAGCAGCCCGAGCAGCGCGGATGTCGCCATGCCGAATGCCAGGCCGGCCAGTGGATCGGCCGTGACATACTTGGCCAACAGCCCGGCCGAATAAGCCCCCATCCCCAGGAAGGCGGCGTGCCCCAGCGATACGATCCCGGCATAGCCGAGGATCAGATCGAGCGAGAGGGCGAACAGGGCAAGGATCGCGATCTCGTTGAGGATCAGAAAGCGCGTTGGAAACAGCACGAAGGACGCTGCGGCGAAGAGCCAGAATGCCAGTTCGCCTGGGTGCCAGCGCCGGGCGCGGTGCAGCGAGTGCCTGACGCGCTGTTCGAGAACCGTCCCGCTCATGTGCGAGCCCTCGCGAACAGGCCCTCGGGGCGAAGCAGCAGCAGGATGACCATCAGCGCGTAGATGATGAAGGCTCCGGCCTGCGGGACCAGATATTTGCCCATCACATCGGCAACGCCGAGCAGCATGGCCGCGAGGAAGGGGCCGGTGATCGTCGAGGTGCCGCCGACCGTGACGACGATCAGGAAGTAGATCATGAATTTCAGCGGGAAGGTCGGATCGAGCCCCATGAGCTCGATCCCGAGCGCGCCGCCGAGCCCCGCCAGTCCGGAACCGAGCGCAAAGGTCAGGGCGAACAACCGGTTCACAGGAATGCCCAGGCCACGCGCGACGCGGGCATCGTCCACGGCGGCCCGCAGCCGGCTGCCGAAACGTGTTTTTGCAAAGCCCCATTGCAGGGCGACCGCAAGCAGCCCGCAGATCCCGATCACGAACAGGCGGTAATAGCCGATGCCGATGCCGAGCACGTAGAAACGCCCCTGAAGCCAGGGCGGCAGCTGGATGATCTGCTGGCTCGAGCCGAGCAGCCAGTCGGTGCCCGCAACCGCCATGAAGACGAGACCGATCGAGAACATCACCTGATCGAGATGGCTCTTGGCATACATCGGTCGATAGACGAGCCGCTCGAGCACGATCCCCGCCAGCGCAGCGGCAAGGAAGGCGGCCGGAAGTGAAGCCAGGAACGGCAGGCCCAGCCGCTGCATCAGCAGCACGGTCACATAGCCGCCGAGCATGGCGAAGGCGCCATGGGCGAGATTGACGAAATTCATCAATCCCATCGTCACGGAAAGCCCGCAAGCGAGGACGAACAGCACCATCCCATAGGCGATGCCATCGAACAGGATGGTGAGCATGGCGTCGGTCCGGCCGCGTCAGACCGCCTATTTGCGCGCCTTCACGGGATCCTTGACCTGCGGGATCGTGGCAAACTCGACGTTGAACAGGTCGGAACCGACCTTCTCGGTGCGGCGGACATAGATGTTCTGGATGATGTCGCGCGTCGCCGGATCGATCGTGATCGGTCCGCGCGGGCTCTCCCAGGACGCGCCCTTCATCGCCGCGATGAGCTTTTCGCCGCCAGCGTCGCCATTTGTCGCCTTGAGCGCCTCGGCGATCAACCGCATGCCGTCATATCCGCCGACGGCCATGAAGTTGGGACGCACGCCTGGATTGGCGGCCTCGAACGCCTTCACGAAGGCCTGGTTGGCTGCGCTGTCGTGCTTGGCCGAATAATGATGCGTGGTGATGGCGCCGATCGCGACGTCCCCCATACCGTTGAGGATATCGTCATCGACCACGTCGCCTGGGCCGATCAGCTTGACGCCGGCCTTGTCGAGGCCGCGCTCGACGAACTGCTTCATGAACTGCGCGCCGATGCCCGACGGAACGAACACGAACAGGGCATCGGGCTTTGCCTCGGAGACGCGTTGCAGGAACGGCGCGAAATCCGGGTTGCGCAACGGCACGCGCACGCTTTCGACCGTGCCGCCGGCGGCCTTGAACTTGTTGGCGAAGGAGGTCTCGGCGTCGATCCCGGGGCCGTAATCGGTCACGACGGTGAAGACGCGCTTGATGCCGTTCGACCAGGCCCAGTCCGCCATCGGCTCGGACGCCTGCGGCAGGGTGAACGAGGTGCGCACGATGAAGGGCGAGGCCTCGGTGATCGACGCCGTCGCAGCCGCCATCACGATCTGCGGGATCTTGGCCTGGGTCGCGATCGGGGCCGTCGCCATGGCGAGCGGCGTCAGGCCGAAGCCAGCCAGAACCGCCACCTTGTCGTTGACCACGAGTTCCTGTGCGATCCGGCGCGTCGCATCGGCGTTGCCGGTATCGTCCTTGAGAATGACCTCCAGGCGCTTTCCGCCATGCATCGCGCCGTTCTGAGCCAGGAAGAGCTTCACGGCCGCTTCGATCTGGCGTCCCGTCGATGCGAAGGGGCCAGTCATCGGCAGGATCAGCCCGACCTTGACCACCTCCTGGGCCTGCGCCGTGGAGCCCAGTGTCGCCGCGAGCGCACCTGCCATGAAGGCCTTCAGAACCGTCCTGCGGAATGTCATCGTGATACCCCTCCCTGGGTCTGGCTCTTGTTTCCGAGCCGCCTTTTAGTTGTCGTCGCGATAGACGAGCCCGGCTTTCGCGAGCCCATCGCGCATTCCATACATGTCGAGCCCGAGCTCGCCGGCGGAGAGCCGGCGGCGCTTCTCATCTTCATTCGCTTCCCGCGCCCGCGCCGCGGCGGCAACCCTCTCCGCTTCGAGCCGTGCAACCACCACCACGCCATCATCGTCGGCGACGATCACGTCGCCAGGATTGATCATCGCACCGGCACAGACCACCGGCACGTTCACCGATCCGAGCGTCGCCTTGACGGTCCCCTTGGCCGAGATCGCGCGCGACCACACCGGGAACCCCATCTCCGTCAGGATGCGCACATCACGCACTCCGGCATCGATGACGAGGCCGATGCCGCCGCGCGCCCTGAGGGAGGTCGCGAGAAGGTCGCCGAACATGCCGTCAGTGTTATCTGCCGTGCAGGCGACCACAAGTACGTCGCCTGGCATGACCTGCTCGATCGCGACATGGATCATCCAGTTGTCGCCGGGCTGGGCGAGGACGGTGACGGCCCCACCGGCGATCGAGGCGCCGGCATAGATCGGGCGCATATAGGGCTTCATCAGGCCCGTCCGGCCCATGGCCTCATGGGTGGTCGAGACGCCAAGTTCCTGGAATGCCGCCATATCGGCGCTTGCAGCCCGTTTCTTCGTGCGGACGACGACGCCGGTCATGCCAGGGACTCCAGGGCTTCGGGGAACAGGCGCTGGTAGGCTTCACCGTAAGTCATCGCCTTGCCGGAGTTGCGCCCACCCTGCATGCCGCGGTTCAGCGCCACTCGGGTGTAATACTCCCAGAGATGCTTCTGCGCGGCCAGGATTTCGAATGCCTTGCGCTTCGTCTCCCAGACCTCGTCGATGTTGAGGATCAGGTTCGGCTTGAAGTTGCACTGCTCGGGCTGGTGCGGCTCGAACAGGAAGACCGGCGGCGCGGCATAGGGGCGTGCGGGGTCCGGCTTATGGCCGGCGGCCTGCGCGATGATCCGCGCTTCCTGCGCGAAGCGTGCTGCTTCGGGATGGTCGACATTGTAGGGGTCTTCAAGCGCATGGGTCAGCACGAAGCTGGGAGTGAGCTCATGGAAGAGGTCGATCGCCCGGTCGAGCATCGGCCCTGTCGTGCGCAGCGGATAGTCGCCGGCATCCATGAATTCGATCTCGGCCCCGAGGACCGCGGCGGCGCGCTCGGCTTCGTCGCGACGCTGCGCCTTGACGTCCTCCACCCGCACACCCGCCTGCTTCCAGGCGAACTGGCTTTCGCCGCGCTCGCCATAGGCCAGGCACAGGATCTTTACCCGCATGCCCTGCCTGGCGTGCAAGGCGATGGCACCGCCCGCACGCCAGACAAAATCGCCGGGGTGGGCGGTAATCACCAGACCCGTCTTCTGCAGGCTCGCCATTGAGCTGTAATCCTCTCTTCTCGGTCCTATTCGGGGGCACGACGTGCTTCGTCGCCGCTGCGCGCGAGCGCATGCGGTGGCACGTAGGCCTGGCCATCCATCAGAATGCGCGCGGTGCGCAGCAGGCCGGCGCGCTCGATGACGGGGCGCTCCGGCGTGCCACCCACGATGAGCTTCACCGTGAATTCCCCGGTCGGATGTTCGACGGAAATCGCGCGTTCGCGACCGGTAGGCATCGCGGCGACCGAAGCTGCCGGCGACCCCGGCAGGGCTGCGGCTGTCGCCACCGTCACCGCGGCAAAGACACCGATCGAAGCGTGGCACTCATGCGGGATGAAGCTGCGCGTCGCGATCGATCCTGCAACGGGCCGCGCGACAAGGGCGATCTTCGGGACCACCATCTTTGCCACATCGCCGAGATTCATCAGAGGTCCGGCCGCGAGGCGTATGCGCTCGATGCGCTGCTTCAGCTCCGTATCCTCTTGCAGCGCTTCGCGGGTTTCGTGGCCCGTGCGTCCAACATCGACCGCCCGGAGAACGATGACCGGCATGCCGTTATCGATCAGGGTACATTCGACACCGTCGATGATGTCGACCGGATTTCCCGTCGGCAACAGCGCGCCACAGACGGAGCCTTCCGTGCCGAGGAAGCTGATGTCGATGGGTGCGGAGGTTCCGGGCACCCCATCGATGCGGGCATCGCCCTCGACGCCTGCCTGACCGGCGTCGGTCCGCATCGCGAGATCGGCGATGGTGCCGGTGTTCAGCGTCCGGACCCGCACCGTCGTGCTGGCGCCCTCTGTTCGAACGAGGCCCCGCGCCAGCGCGAAGGGGCCGATACCGGCAAGGATGTTGCCGCAATTCGGCGTGGTGTCGACCGACGCGGTCTCGATGCCGACCTGCGCAAACAGGAAATCCACGTCGCAGCCTGGCTCGCTCGAGCGCGAAACGATCGCGACCTTGCTCGTCAACGGGTGAGCCCCACCAAGCCCGTCGACCTGACGCTTGTCGGGCGAGCCCATCACCGCGAGCAGGAACGCGTCACGCGCGCCCGTACCAACCGGCAGATCCTCGGCGAGGAAATAGGCGCCCTTCGACGTACCGCCCCGGATCAGCATGCATGGCACGGCAATCTGCGACATCGCTCAGCCCCCGCCCGTGATGCTGGCACGTGTGATGATATCGCGCCACAGCGTCCCCTCCGAGGCGATCAGCCGCCCGAAGCCTTCCGGCGTCTCGCGGCGTGCGATCGCGCCGTCGCGATCGAGCGCCGCGACAAATTCGGGCTGGTCGAGCAGCGCGTTGATCTCGCGGTTGAGGCGCTCGACAATTGCGGCCGGCGTGTGCGCGGGGGCAACGATGCCATACCACTGCACGGCTTCGAAACCCGGCAGCCCGCTTTCGGCGATGGTCGGGAGCTGAGGGGCAAAAGAGGTGCGCTCGGAGCTGGCGACGCCGAGCGCTCGCAACTGGCCCGCTGCGGCGAGCGGCAGAACCGCCGGACCGCCAGTCAGCGTGAATTGCACGGAACCGGCGACGAGATCCGTCACCGACGGTGCGGTGCCGCGATAGGGCACATGAATCGCCTCGAAACCGGCCCGATGCGCGAGATAGGCACCGGCAATATGCGCCGCGCTGCCTTGTCCGCCGGAGCTGTAGTTCAGCTTGCCCGGATTGGCCTTGGCATAGGCCACGAACTCCTGAAACGAGTTCGCCGGCAGGCTGGGATTGATGACGAGGATGTTCGGCACCATGGCGACCAGGGCCACCGGCTGGAAGTCCTTGACCGGATCATAGGGTACGTTGGGATAGAGCGCCGGGTTGAAGGCAAGCGTGCCGATATGCCCCATCATCAACGTATGGCCATCCGGATCGGACTTCGCGACCTGGCTCGCCGCGATCATGCCGCCGGCGCCGGGGCGGTTCTCGATGACGAAGCCCTTGCCGGGGATCGTGCGTTCCAATCGGTTGGCAATCAGACGCGCGAGGAGGTCGGTGCTGCCGCCAGGGGTGAACGGCACCACGAGCCGAATGATCTGCGTCGGCCACGCCGGCTGGACCTGCGCACGCGCCGCGTGCCCGAGGCCGGCCAGACCCAGCCCGGCAAGGAGTGATCGGCGGTCGATGTTCATCACGCGCCACGCCCTTGCCGCGCGCCGTACCCGGCCGCCTCGCCAAATCCGATGAACGCGATCGTCGCTGCTTTGGAGCCAGGCATGGGTCGTCCCTTGCTTGTGCGTTTCCTTGTCCCGCGAGGACCCTGACCCCAAGCTATTCTGCCATCAAATGAGAAGAATGCAGCGATTGATTACTTTCATGCATCTTTATCCGAGACACTGTTTCTCAGCGCCTCGCTGACCAGCGCCAGGAGGTCGCGCGCCGCCGGCCGCAGCAGCATATTCTTGCGGGTGACGATGCCGAGAGTGCGGCTGATGCTCGGTGAACGCAGCGGGATCGCAACCAATTCGCCGGCATCGACAGAGTCGAGCGCGAGCTGCGGCACGATCGCGTACCCGATCGCGGAACGGACAAGACTCACTGCGGTAATGACGCGCTGGACCTCGTAGCGCCAGGTCAGGGCCTCGCGCCGCGCACCCAGCGCATCGTCGATCAGGACGCGGTTTCCGGTCTCGGCACTGATCCGCACGAGCGGCAGCCCCTGCAACTGCGCCCAGGTCAGCGAGTCCGATCGCGCGAGCGGCATGCTGCGGTGACTGACGAGCACGAACGGCTCCTTGACCACCGGTTTGAGCTCGAGGTCCCAGCGATTGGCGGCGACGATGGTCACGCCGAATTCAGCCTGGCCCGACTGCACCTTGTCGGCGATCTCCGAAGCCGAGTTGTCGTGCACCCGGACGCGCACCGCCGGATATCGTCTGGCGAACTCTGCGATCACCGACGGCATGCAGTGGACCGCGACGGTTGGCAGACAGCCGACCGCAACCTCTTCCTCGGCATCCGCGGCATCGACCCGCGCCTCATCGATGGCCGCACCAAGCTCTTCAAAGATCTTGCGGGCGCGCGGCAGGAGCGCCGACCCCGCCGGGGTCAACGAGACCTGGCGCGTGGTGCGCAAGAGCAGCGTCGTTCCGAGGGATTCCTCGAGCTTCCGGATCCGATGGCTCAGCGCGGTCTGGGAGAGATTAAGATGCGAGGCCGCGGCATGAAAACTGCCCCGCTCGGCGATACTGACGAAGGCCTGCAGGCCCAGAACGTCGACCCTCACCCGCAAGATCCTCCAACCCGGTCCAATCGACGTCAGCACGACCTCAGGGTCGCATCAACCATGCGCAGTGAACCGGCATCAGACTCGTCGACCTACGCCGGCAGAGGCGAGTTCAGATCGGCAGAATCGAAAGACCGGCACGGCTCCAGCATCGCCGGGAGCGGTGACCGCTGACAACAGCCTCCAAAGCAATGGCTCCATTTTCGCCGGATCACCCATGTCGGCCTTACGGCAGAAGGAAGAAGCCGACTGTTGGTCCGGTTCTCCGGATTTGGAGAACAACCACGAAAGGCCGCGGCCCGGCGAACCGCATGCTTCTGCTGCAGCCCCCATAGCCGGGAAACGGCCTCGACCGGTCGCCGACATTGCCGGAAGACCAGTTCAACGCCGCAATCCCTGCATGCTCGTGCTGGAGCTGGAGGGGGAATGACGAGTGGCGACGCGACGGGAGATCTGCCTTGAAGCTGCCGGTATGGGCGAGCGCCTTGAGCGCGACTCTCCTTGTGCAAGTCATCAGCTCATTTGCCGCCGCGGCGATTCCTCTCCTGGGTCCGATTCTGACGCAACGCTGGGGCATGACGCCAGAAAGCATCGGCTATGTTTCGGCGGTCGTTTCGGTCGGCATATGCTGGTTCCTGGCGTGCGGCGGCCCGATGCTCGATCATCACGGCCCGATCCGAGCCTTGCAGCTCGGCCTGATCTTCGTCGCGGTGGGTCTCCTGCTCCTGTCGCAGTCCTTCGGCCTCGTCGGCCTTGTCGGTGCGCTCCTTGTGGGCCTGGGCCTGGCGCCCAATACGCCAGCTGGCAGCCAGTTGCTGATGCGCACGGCGCCGCCCAGGCACCGCACACTTGTGTTTTCGATCAAGCAGGCGGGCGTGCCTCTGGGCGGCACGATAGCCGGTCTCGTTGTCGCGCCTCTGGTCCTGGGGCTCGGCTTCGTCGGTGCGGTCTGGACGATTGTCGCGATCATCCTTCTCTGCATCGTGCTGGTTCAGCCCTTTCAAAGAAGTCTTGATGCCGAGAAGGGCCCACGGAACCGGGCCTGGGCCCGGCTGTTCCTCTCGCCGTCTTCGCTCAGCCGATCGGCCCGGGTTCTGAACTCGCACCCGTCCTTGCCGATGCTCACCGCGCTGGGTGTGTCGTTTTCCATAACGCAGGCCAGCATCACGGCCTTCACGGCAACCTACATGGTCACGCAGCACGGAAAGACCCTGGCGCAGGCCGGCCACTACATCGCCGTCTTGCTTGCAGCGAGCACGGTCGCGCGCATCTTCTTCGGATGGCTGGCGGATCGCATGGGCGGCGGGCTCCTGCTTCTCTCGCTTCTGGCCTTGGGCGCAGGCTCCGCGATCATGCTGCTTGTCTCTTCGACAACCGCCAGTCCCTGGATGGTCTATGGCTGCATGGCACTGGTCGGAGCCACCTCGATGGGGTGGAACGGTGTCCACATGGCCGAACTTGCGCGGGTCGCGCCGCCCACTCTGATTGGCGACGTAACGTCGGGCGCAAGCCTGTTCGGCTTCGTCGGCTCGATATGCGGGCCGTTGGTGTTTGCCATTGTCGCCAGCCGCACAGGAAGCTTTGAATGGCCTTTCCTGCTCGTCGCTGGCCAGCTGGCGGCATTCGGCTTGTTCGCTCTTGGGAGACAGTTCAAACGCCCCGCTTGAGGAGGCGCGTGCTCATTCCAACACTGCGGAAGCAAGGAAATCCGCAGCCATGGCTCACCTGCCGGCACCGGGCTTGCGTCTCAGGCTCAGGAAACGAAGTGCCAGCGGCGGCAAAGGGTCTTCAGGCTCGCTTGGCCGGCCATTCCGTCCCAAGAGAACCAAATCAGCTGCTCCCGAGAACGAGCGGACGGTGCGAACCGGCCGCCCGCTCGTGATTACTGCAAAGGAAGGAATGCCCAGGGCGACCTGGGTGTCCCAGGGGTATCCGTCCGATCAGATCTCGCGCACGGATCCGCGCACTGCTTCCAATGTGGCCTCGACGATTGCCGCATCGTGCTCCGACGAGACGAACCAGGCACCACGCTCCAGCACGCGAACGCCGCGTTTCAACAGCGCGAGCGCGAAACGGCTATAGGCCGCCTTGTCGGAGGCCGCGACCTCCCGGTAGTTGCGGGCCGGCGCGTCCAGCCCGAACGCAATGTGGAACATCAGTGGAAAGCCCGCGACCTGCGCCTTGATGCCCGCCTGAGCCAGGATCTCACGGATACCGTCCTGAAGGCGCTGGCCGTGAGCCGAGCTGCGCTCGTAATGCTCCGGCGTTAGCCCCTGCTGCGTCGCGACCATCGCCGCCATCGCGATCGGCTGCGCATTGAAGGTGCCGCCATGGAGCACACCATCCGCGAACATATCGATCAGCTCGCCCCGCCCCGCGATCGCTGCGACGGGAAAACCGTTGGCAATCGCCTTCGCCAGGATCGTCAGGTCCGGCGTGACGCCGAAGCGCTCCTGGGCACCACCGCGGCCGAGGCGGAAGCCGGTGATCACCTCGTCGAAGATCAGCAGGGCGCCATGGGCGCGACAGGTCGCGAGCGCACCTTCCAGATAGCCCGGTAGCGGCGCGATGGCGCCCTGGTTGCACATGGCCGGCTCCATCATCACCGCCGCGACGTCGCCGCGGGCAAGGCGAGTCTCGAGAGCAGCGAGGTCATTCCAGCCGAGGATCGACAGACCGTCGCCCGCGCTTGGGTCCTGCCCCCGGCTCCCGGCGACGGGCGTGGGCGCGTCGCTCGGACCAGCCGCATTGAGACCCGGCGCCGTTGACCACAGGACGTTGTCGAACCAGCCGTGATAATGCCCTTCGAACTTGACGATGGTGCGCCGCCCCGTCGCCGCACGGGCGAGGCGGATCGCGGCCTGCGCCACCTCGGAGCCCGAGGAACCGAAGCGAAGCCGCTCGGCACTGGGAACGCGCTCGCAGATCAGCTTCGCCGCCTCGTGCTCGATCGGTGCCTGGCCGGCAAACAGGATGCCACGCTCCGCCTGGCGCTGCACCGCCTCGATGACCCTGGCCGGGGTGTGGCCGAGCACCGTTGCCCCCATTCCGCAGTAATAATCGATGATGCGGTTGCCATCGACATCGATGAGATAGGCCCCTTCGCCTCGCTCGAAGACGAGTGGGCCCGGCGCCATGCCTAGTCTGAAGTTGCTGTTCACGCCGCCAGCGATGTAGCGCGCATTCGCAGCGATCTGCCGCGCCGATTCCTCAAAACGCAGTGTTGCTGCTGGTCCGCTTCCGTTCGCTCGCACGTGCCTGTTCTCCACTGCCGGTATTTTAAGCAGACCAGAGCCCTCATCCCATGTAAAGGAACAGGGGTTTCGTCTTGCGGAATTCAGAGGGACCCGCTATGCGAAGTCTCGCGACAGCGAGGATGCGGGGCGACCATGCCGAAGAAATCGGGCAACCCTTACGTCGTGCAGCCCGTGATGAAGGCGCTCAAGGTGCTGGAATTCGTCGCGCGCCATGGTCACGAGATCGCGCTCACGACCGTCGGACGTGAGCTGCGGATTCCGAAGACGACGACCTTCCGCTACCTGCAAACGCTGACGGAAGCCGGTTTCGTCAGCCACAACCGCGAGACCGACAAATACAATCTCGGGCCGCTGCTGCGCTCGATCGCGCGTGCCGATGCGAGCTTCAGCAAGATCCGTCAACTCGCACGCCCGGCGATGGTCGAACTGATGAACGAGTTCAATGAAACCGTGAATCTCGCGGTGAAGGGCAACGGCACGATCGTCTATATCGACCTCATCGAGGCCAATCGCTCGCTGCGCATGCAGGCGCGGATCGGCGACAGCCATCCGATGCATTCCACCGCGCTGGGCAAGGCGATCCTGGCCTTCCTCCCCGAAGCGGAAAAGCTGCGCCAGCTCGACCTGCCCTTGACCGAGCGAACCGGACGCACGCTGCTCGAGCGCGAAGAGATCGAGCGCCAGCTTCGACAGGTCGCAAAGCTCGGTTACGCGACGGAAATCGGCGAGAACGAAGACGGGGCGATGTGCGTCGGCGTGCCGATCTTCGACGACAATCATTACCCGGTGGCTGCCCTCAGTATCTCGGCGCCGTTGATGCGAATGCCGCGGCCACTCGCCGCGAAGGCGGGAATGCGGCTGCGCGAGGTCGCCGCGCATATCTCGAGCCATCTCGGCTCGCAGGACCCCATCGTTTCCGCCTGACAGGCATGGCCAGCGCGAGCCCTGCACATGCAGGCCCGTGCGGGACCTCGCGCTGCGGAGCGGTGTCAATGATATTCGATGCGTGGATCGATCCACGCATAGAGCAGGTCGATGATCAGGTTGACCAGCATATAGCCGACGAGGATCACCATGATGCAGCCCTGGATCAACGGGTAATCGCGGGTGCTGATCGCCTGGATGACCAGACGTCCGAGCCCCGGATAGGTGAAGACGGCTTCCGTCACCACCGCACCGCCGATGAAATTCGCCATCATCAAACCGACGATCGTGACGAAGGGCAGCAACGCGTTGCGCATGATGTGCAGGCCGACGACGCGGCTTTCCGGCAAACCCTTGGCCCGCGCCGTGCGGACATAATCCTGCTTCGCTTCGCCGATCAGCGACGCGCGCAGGAACCTCGCGAAGATGCCGGAGACATAGATGCCCAGTGTCAGCGCCGGCAGCATGAGACTGCGTAACGCATCCACCGGCGCCTCCCAGAACGGCACGTAGCGCGAGGCGGACGGCAACCAGCGGAGCTCGACGGCGAAGAGCAGGATCAGCAGGATGCCGAGCCAGAAGGTCGGCACACCCAGCGCCAGCGCGCTCCACCCGCTCAGCAGGCGGTCGAGCCAGGAATTGGGGCGCACGGCGCTGGCAATTGCGACGGGTATGCCGACGGCCAACGCCACCAGGATCGCGGCGACCGCCAGTTGCAGCGTTGCTGGCAGCCTCTCTCCGATCAACGCCAGGACGGGCTGGCGGCTGTGGAGCGAGAGACCGAAATCGCCGCGCACGGCCTGGCCGAGCCAGTCGAGATACTGGACCAGCATCGGTCGATCGAGGCCATAGCGCGCGATCGTGGCCGCGATCTCCTCCGGAGAGGCGTTCTCACCAACGAGCACCGCCACGGGGCCGCCCGGCACCGCGTAGATCATCGCGAAGATCGCGAAGGATGCGAGAAAGAGCACCGGCAGCATCTGAAACAGGCGGCGCAGCAGATAGCTCGTCATCGCCCCCTGCGCTCCGGCACACCGGGATCATGCCTGTCGAGCAGCGCGGTCAGGGCACGGCCAATCGTATCGAAGGAGAGGATCGTCAGCGTCAGCACGAGACCGGGCAGCACGGCGTAGGTCGGCGCCTCGTGCAGATAGGATTTCCCCGTTCGCAGCATTTCGCCCCAGCTCGGCGTCGGCGGCGGCACGCCGACGCCGAGAAAGGCGAGTGCAGCCTCCAGCAGGATCGCGACCGAGGCGAGCACGATCGCCTGCACGACGAGCGGGCTCAGCGCGTTGGGCAGAATGGTGCGGAACATGATGTAGGACGAGCCGCCGCCGAAGCTGCGCACCGCCGTGACGAAATCGAGCTGGCGCAAGGCCATGACCTGCGCTCGCGCGATCCGCGCGAAATTCGGTATCCCCGCAATGCCGACAGCGACCAGGGCCGCCGCCTGGCTGCGACCGAGTACAGCGATCAGCGCCATGGCGAACAGGATGTTCGGCAGCGCCAGCAAGACATCGATGCAGCGCATCAACACAGAATCGCGCCAATCACCGAAAAAGCCGGCGACGAGCCCGACCGGCACCCCGATCAGCGCCGCGATAACGACGGCACCGAAGGCGGTGACGAGCGACGTTCGCGCGCCATAGACCACGCGTGCCAGGATATCCCGCCCAAGCTCGTCGGTACCAAACCAGGCGGAAGCCGATGGCGGCATCAGCGAGTCCGCCAGGTTCTGCGTCAGCGGGTCGAGCGGGAGCAGATCGGCAAACACCGCCGCCAGTGCCACCAGCAACAGGAAGGCGAAACTCAACGACGTGCTGCGGCGGGCAGAAAGCCGGCGCAGCACGTACAGGGTCGATCCTGAGGTCGCGCTCATCGCGGGACGCCGCGCAACCGATGGCTGCGTGACGCCGCGACCTCGTCCCGGCGACGGCGTCCCGCCTCACCGCTCCGCATTACTTGAACCCGATCGTCCGCGCGACGAGGAGGTTGTCGATCTCGAGTGTCACCCCGCCAACCTTGTCGGAGGCGACGATCAGGCCAACCTCATAGGAATTGGTCGGTATCGCGAAGGCCTCGTCCACCAGCACCTTGTTCAGGTTGTCATAAGATGCCTTGACCTCGGCCGCTCCCCCCGCGGCGCCATCGACCTTGGCAATCGCCGCGACATAGGCCGGATGCGGGTGCGGGTCCTTGAGGATTGGGTTCTGGGAGGTCCGATAGATCGAGTTCGTCGTCACGCGCGACGGGAACTTCTGGACATTCCCGACTGCACCGAAGACCGCGGCGAAATCGCCGCCCAGCAGCGCACTGACGAATTCGGCCCCCTGGCGGATATCGAGCTCGATCGGGATCCCGGCCTTGCCCAGCGAGGCCTGTACGATCTGGCTGATCTGGACCGAGGCCTCGTCGCTGCCATTGACCAGCATCTTCCAGTCTTTCATCTCGGCCGCCGAGAGGCCGGATGCCACAAGCAAGGCCTTCGCCTTGTCGAGATCGTAGGCGTAGGCCTTGGTGAAGCTGGCGTCGAAGGCCGGGCTTGCCGGCGCCCAGGGCTGCGCGACGACCTCGCCCATGCCGGCATAGCCGACGCGTAGGATGCCCGCGCGATCCATCAGGTGGTTGAAGGCCTGGCGGTAGGATTTGTTGCGGAATGGGCCACGCGTCGAGTTGATGCGGAAGACCTGCACGAGCTTGCCGGGTCCGGAAAAGACCTGGTAGCCAGCGCTCTTGAGGCGCACGGCACTCCGCGAGGAGCCGTTATAGATGATGTCGACGGCGCCCGACTCGAGCGCCGCGCTCGCCGCCGCATCCTCGCTGAACACAGTGAAGACGAGATCCTGCACGATCGGCTGCTTCTCGCGCCAGTAGTTCGGATTGGCCTTGAGGCGCAAGCCCTGCCCGACTGCGCGGCTCACCAGGGTGAAGGGGCCGGTGCCGGCCGGAACCGTCTCGACCGTATCGATGCCCTTTGCCTCGATCGGGATCAGGAACTGCAGCAGGTCGAGGATCTGCCGTTCCGGAACCGGAGCCTTGAAGTTGATCACCACGGTCCGGTCATCGGGCGCCGACCAGTCCTTGACGATCGACATCGTGGAAAAGACGTTCTTGCCGCGCTTGGGATCGGCTCCCTTCTGCAGCGTCGCCAATACGGAATCGGCCTTGAACGGAGTGCCGCTATGGAAGGTCACGCCATCGCGCAGCTTCACGCTGACCGAGGTCTTGTCAGGCGCGATCGTCCACTCAGTCGCCAGGCTCGGCTCCGGCTTTCCCTCGGGCGTGTATTCGATCAGGCTGTCATAGAGGTTCTTGATGACGTGGAAATTGACGGTCGAGAGCTGCTGCGGATCGTAATTGGCGAGTTCGCTCAGCACGGCGACACGCAAGGTGCCGCCCTTCAGTTGCTGAGCGATGGCTGGGAGTGACATCGCCAGGGGAGCTGCTGCAGCCAGGGCGATGCCCCCCATGCAGAATTGACGTCGCGATACGGTGGTCATCCGGCACACTCCCCTTTTTGGTTGGTCTTCGTATCAGCTCGTCCCCGCGCCAGGCTGGGTCGAATGCGCCCGCCAGTCGCTTATTGTTTCAAGTGGATAGACGGGGCGCGGAATCCGCGCCCAGGGCAAGGTGAAGACGTCCGACTGCCCGGGCCCGCGCGTGTCGGCACGAATGACCTGCGAGGAGATCGGCGCGAAATACTGGAAATTCGACGCCGTCTTGAGGACAGCCATCTTGTAGTCCGCGAGATCGACGCCGAAAGCTTCGTAGACGCCCGGCACATTGCCAGCGACACCGCGCAACTCGCTGATCAGGAGCGTCACGGGCCCGACGTCGAAAACGACGACCCGGCCCATATCGACCTCGTTCTGGTGGTTGTAGATCAGCGGCACGGGCCCACCCCCGATACGCCGGACCGTGCCGGTGACCTCGAGCGGCGTAAAGAAGGCCGGCGCCGCATCGCCGCCCAGCGGCAGCGTCACCCGTGCACCCTCGCCGGCCGCGACCAGCGTCGCGACGGCCTGCGGCGAAATCAGCGGGATCAGCGCGCGGCTGCCGATGCCGAGCCTGAGGATCGATTCCAGGATCAGGTTGCTGTCGCCGGCGGAGCCACCGAAGACGGTATCGCCGGTGTCGCTGAGCACGACCATGCCGCGCTCGGCAGCGTCGGCCTTGCGCACGGCCTCGTCGACCGAGAGCGCCTCGCGGACCTGGAAATCATCGCGCATCGACCAGGCGAGGTCGGCGAGCTCATCCGCCAGAGTCTCGGCCAGGGACGGGTCGCCATCCGTGACGACGATCGTCGACCAGCCGCCCTCGGCGACATCTAGCCAGGGCTGCATCGGATAGTTCGATGCCTGCAGCACGCGCTCATCGGCCTCCAGCTCGCGGGCCCGATCGAACCAGCGCTTCATCGGCCCCTTCGACGTCAGGAACTGCTCTTGATGCGACAGCAGCGGAATCTTGCGCCAGGCCATCACCGGCCGCCGCTTCTCCGCGAGAATCTTGAGCAACAGAGCCGTCCCGATTTTGCCGGTATCGAAGACGTCATGCGGCTGCGTACGATGCCCGACGATCGCCGTGCAATTGGCCATGATCTTGCGCGTGATGTTGGCGTGGTGATCGAGGCCAAGCAGGATCGGGACCTCGGATCCGAGGATCGAACGGCAGAGCTCGGCCTGCTCGCCTTCGACATCGTCGATATCCTCGGCAGCAGCGGCGCCGTGGAGTTGCAGGACGAGCCCGTCGATCGGGCCGACAGCCGCGAGCCCGGTCCGGATCTTGTCCTGGAAGAAGTCGAACGCCGCGCGCGTGATCCGGCCGCCGGCGACGCTCCAGGCCCTGATGATCGGGATCGTCTCGACCGCAAGGCCGGATTCAGCCACCGCTGCATAGTGACCGCCGATCTGCCCGATCTCGCCAAACTGACGCGCGATCTCGGCCCCCTCATACAGGCCGAATGCCTCGAAATCCGCGAGCGTGGTCGGTACAGGATTGAAGTCGTTCGTTTCCTGCACAATGTGAATCAAGGCCAGGCGCACAGAATTCCTCCCGGAAAACGACGGTTCGCCAGCCGCAACGGCAAGGCGATCTCAATGGGTCGCACACCTCGTTATTGAGCGCTCACGCCGGTTGAACCTGTCGCAATGCGCGAAAACATGGGAAAAACGTACTGACGGCGCTATTTCGGGTCAAGGATTCTCTGTTTCGCAAGAAGAAACCGCTCCGATCTTCACAGGACCGGCAAACCTGTATTCCCGACCTCGCCTGGCTCACGAGACAGCGCTTCTCGGCGCGGCCAATAGCGGCACGAGACGCCGTGACCTGCCGCGACTTCGTGCCACTCCGCAGTGTTGCTGCTCGCGTGATCGTCGCCGTGGACACAGCCCCCGCCATCGCCTTCGAGAAAGCGCAGATCCGGCGGCGGCCGCTGGAGCCGTTCGCGCTGGCGGACGGGATCGGGCACCGGCACTGCATCCAGCAATACGCGCGTATAGGGGTGGGCGGGGCTGTCATAGACTTGAGCCGCGCTGCCCATTTCGACGACCCGGCCGCGATACATGACCGCTACGTGATGGGCGACTTCGCGAACGATCGCGAGATCATGCGCGATGAACAGATAGGACAGGCCGAGCTTCGCCTGAAGTGACTGCAACAGGTCCACGATCTGCGCCTGGGTGCGGACGTCGAGCGCCGAGACCGGCTCGTCGCAGACGATGAAATCCGGGCTGACCGCCAGGGCCCGGGCGATGACGACGCGCTGGCGCTGCCCGCCGGAAAATTCGTGCGGGTAGCGCTGCATCATGCCCGGGTCGAGGCTGACCAGGTCCAGAAGCTCAGCGACACGGTCCTGCAGCCGGGCAGGAGGCACCGAGCGATGCACCTGGAGCGGCTCGCGCAGGATCTGTCCGATCGTCATGCGCGGGTGCAAGCTCGAATACGGATTCTGCAGCACGAACTGCATATGGCGCCGCATCTGCCGCAATCGTGCGGCCAGCATCGTGGTCAATTCCTCGCCGAGCAGTTTCACCGAGCCCGAATATGTCTTCTGCAGCTGCAGGATCGCCCGGCCGGTCGTGGTCTTGCCCGACCCGGACTGGCCGACGAGCCCGAGCGTCTGGCCGGGTCCGATATCGAAGGAGACACGATCGACCGCCTTCAGCGCCTTGCCGTCGCCCCTGCCGGGAAAGCGCACCGACAGATCGCGGACCTGAAGCAGTGGCCGCGGCAGCGCCTCGGCGAGTGCGGCGGGATCATGAGCGGTCATCGCGTCGGCCCGGTGCTCTGGAGACGCGGCACGGCATCGAGCAGGGCGCGCGTATAGGCGTGCTGCGGCGCGGCGAAGACCCTCTCGATCGCTCCGGCTTCGACGATCTCGCCGCGGTACATCACATTGACCCGGTCGACCATGCCGGCCACGACGCCGAAATCATGGGTGATCAGCATCAACGCCATGCCGCGCTCCTCCTTCAGCCGCAGGAGCAAGCGCAGGATCTGCGCTTGCACGGTGACGTCGAGCGCCGTCGTCGGCTCATCGGCGATCAGCAGGTCCGGCTCGCAGGAGATGGCCATCGCGATCATGACGCGCTGGCGCATCCCGCCTGAGAACTGGTGCGGATGATCGTCCAGGCGCCGCGCCGCATCAGGTATCCCGACCTGATCGAGCAGTTCGATGCAGCGTTCGCGTGCCGCCTTGCCGGACAGCCCGGTGTGGTGGCGCAGCATGTCGGTCATTTGCGCGGCAATGCTCAGCACCGGATTGAGCGACGTCATCGGATCCTGGAAGACCATGGCGATGCGCCGCCCACGCAGAGCCCGCATATCGACTTCGCTCTTCGCCAGGATGTCCTGCCCCAGGAAGCTGACCTCGCCGCCAAGCGCGACAGAGGTGCCTTCGGGGGTGAGCCGCATCAGCGCCTTGGCCGTGACGCTCTTGCCGCAGCCGGATTCGCCGACGAAACCGACCGCTTCATCGGCAGCGATATCGAAGGAGATGCCGCGTACGGCCTGGATGACCTCCCGGCGCGTCGTGACGCTGGCGGTCAGGTTGCGGACGCTGAGGAGAGGGCCGGTGCGGATCATCGCACGCTCCCGACATCGAGCACGTCGCGCAGGCCATTGGCCAGGACGATAAAGGTCAGCGTCGCGAACACGATCGCGGCGGCGGGGCCGATCACGGTCAGCGGTGCCAGCTCCATGAATTGCCGCGCTTCGGACAGCATGCCACCCCAGTTCGGGTCTGGCGGCGGCGGCCCGAGCCCGAGGAAGGACAGGGCCGTGACCGTGAAGATCGTCTGAGACAGGGTCAGGCTGGTCGCGACAAGGATCGGCGAGACGACGAGCGGCAGGATATGGCGGAGAACCAGCCGCAATTCGCTCATGCCGATGCTGCGCGCCGCTTCGACATGGTCCCATTGCTTCACGCTGAGCACGGGCGCGCGCACCACTCTGGCCATTGCCGGCGTGTACACGATGGCGATGGTGAGGATCAGATTGGGAATGGTCGGTCCAAGCGCCGCAACGACCGCAATCGCGAGAAGGAGCACCGGGAAGGCGAAAACCACATCCAGGACGCGCATGATCACGTCATCGACCAGGCCGCCCAGATAGCCGGAGAGCAACCCGAGGACGAGACCTCCGACGAGGGCGATAAAGACGGCCGTGATCGTGATCAGCAGGGTCGTGCGGCCACCGACGATCAGCCGGCTGAGGACATCGCGACCGATCGAGTCCGTACCGAGCCAGTGGCGCGCACTGGCTCCGGCAAGAGAGTCGGGCGAGGTCGCGGACGGATCGAACGGCACGAGGAAGGGCGCGAAGATCGTGACGATCAACATCGTGGCCAGCATTGCCAGCCCGATCCCCAGCAGCAGGCCGCCTTGCGTGATCCGCAGCGCCTTGGGAGCGCACGCGCCAAGAGCCCGCTCCTGAACTCCCTCCTGCGACACGGCCCTCACAGCTTCACCCGCGCATCGACCCGTGCATAGGCGATGTCGATCATCGTATTCACCACGACCACGATCGCCGACGCCGTCAGGACGATGGCCTGGATCACCGGATAGTCGCGGCTATTGATGGAATCGAAGAGATATTGGCCCATTCCGGGAATGGCGAAGATGGTCTCGACCAGGATGCTGCCGCCAAGCAGGGCTGCGATCTTGAGACCGGTTGCGGTGATGACCGGCGTCAAGGCGTTGCGGACGAGGTAGTCGCGGAGGATCCTGCCCGGAGGCAGCCCTTTCGCGCGAGCGACCATGACGAAATCCTGGTTGGCCACCTCGAGGACGGCAGCGCGGGTGTTCTCGGAAATCGTGACCGAGACCGCCAGCGCCAGGGCGAGCGCCGGCAACAGCAGGCTACCGATATTGGCGAGCGGATCCTCGAGAAACGGCGTGTAGCCGAAGATCGAGATCTGCGGGAAATAGAGGCCGAAGAGCAGCACGATCAGCGTCGCGACCACATAATTCGGCACGGCCAGCATAACGCCATTGTAGAGCCGCACGATCCAGTCGATCGCGCCACGCATCCGCGCCGCTGCCAGCCCGGTCGCTACCCCCATCAGCATCGAGATGATCGCGGCAACCAGCGTCAGTTGGAAGGTCACCGCAAGCCGATTGAGCAATTCCGGCCGAACCGGCTGGCGCGTCACGAAGGACGTGCCGAGATCACCGAGGAGGGCATGCCCGAGCCAGACCCCATATTGCGCCAGCAGTGGTCGATCGAGCCCGAGCTCCTGCCGGATCGCCGCCAGAACCTCCGGTGCGACGCTCTGTGAGCCCGCTGCGGCAATGGCAAAATCGCCCGGCAAAGCCCGCATCATCGCGAAGGCAATGAAGGAGACCGCCAGCAGGATGACCAGCATCCAGGCGAGGCGGCCGAGGACAAAGCGCGTCATCGGCCGGCGCCCAATGTGCCGAGAGCGAACGGGGGAGTTATTTTTTCAGCCATGCCGTGCGCACGAAGGAGCGGATATTCGCAGCGATCGGAACGTAATCCTTGACGTAGTTCCACCAGATCTCCCAGCGGAGCGGGTACTGGTAGACTTGGATGATGTAGGCTTGGTCGGCGATATGGCGCTGGATCGCCATGTTCTTGGCCGCACGCAGGCCGAGGTCGAGTTCGGCGCGGGCTTCCAGGATCATTCTGTCGAGTGCGGCATCGTTCGATCCGGTGCCCTTGCCGGTAGCGCTGTCCGACTTGATGTATTGAAGGGTGGCGTCCGAGTCCGGCGTCCAGGACAGGGCGACCGAGAGCAGCGTCGGCCACGTACCGGTGTTCCACATGGTCAAGAGCGGTGCCGTCTCCATCGGCGTCAGTTTGACCGTGATTCCCGCCACCTGCCATTGCTGCTGCAGGATCTGCGCACAGGCGACGTCGAGCGGGTTGGCTGCGACGATGATGTAATTGCCGAGATCGATGCCCTCGGGATAACCGGCCTCGGCCAGCAGAACCTTCGCCGCTGCCGGATCATGCTTGTAGTAGGGCAGTTCCCCGGTGCCATCATAGCCGCCGACCTGGCTTTCCGGGATCATCGCGCCGATCTTGCCCGAACCGCCCAGGATCGTGTCGAGGCAGGCCTTGCGATCGGTCGCGAGGCTAAGCGCGCGGCGCACCCTGACATCGTTCAGGGGCTTGGCCTTCATGTTCAGCCAGATCGGGAAGGTCCGCGAGGTCTGACCGGGAGCGGACACGAGGTTGGGCGAGGTGCGCGCAATCGCAGCCGCGACTTTCGGGTCCTTCAGCCAGGTCATGTCGATCGCGCGCGACCGCAGCGCCGAGGTCAGCGTGGCCTGGTCCTTGTAGAACTTGAACACCACCCTGGAGAGATGCGGCTGCCCCTTCTCATAATAGCCCGCATGCGCGGTCAGCGAGAATTGCAGATTCGGCTGATAGGCCTCGAACACGAAGGGGCCGGTTCCGACGGGCTGGGTGTTGAGGTTCTCGACCCCGGCCGGGACGATCGCACCATTGGGGCTGGTCGCCAGATTGCTCAGGAAGGCCGCATCGGTCGCGTTCAGCTGGAATTTGACAGTGTAGGGGTCGATGACCGTAACCGCATCGACGCTGGAATAGAACGCCCGCAGGCGGCTGCCGGAAGCCGGGCTCAGGATAC
This sequence comes from Allobosea sp. 05T433, assembly GCF_056396065.1. Classification (NCBI taxonomy): domain Bacteria; kingdom Pseudomonadati; phylum Pseudomonadota; class Alphaproteobacteria; order Hyphomicrobiales; family Alloboseaceae; genus Allobosea; species Allobosea sp. 05T433. The sequence continues at coordinate 212,995 of NZ_JBFTKS010000008.1, forward strand.
GATCGAAGGTGTGCTTCACATCATTGGCCGTGAAATCCTGGCCATTGTGGAATTTCACGCCCTGCCGCAGGCGGAAGACATAGGTCTTGGGATCGGGTTGATCGTAGCTCAGCGCGAGGTCGGGCTCGATCTTCATCTGCGCGGACCAGCGCAGCAGCCCCGTATAGATCAGGCTGGTGAAATCATAGGAGGAGAACGCCGTAAGCGTGACCGGATCCAGCCCGATCGGGTCGGCATCGGCGCCGATCGTCAGTGTTCCACCGGAAACCGGCGTCTCGGCCGCAGCATCGCCAACCATGATCGCGGGCGAAAGCGCCATGGCACTGCTGGCGAGCACAAGCCGCAGCAGGCTGCGGCGCGATAGCTCCTCTGCCATCTCCGGCTCGGGGGCGATCATCGGGAATGACGGAGGCTTCACGAACGATCCTTCCACATATGATCACAGGGCATGATCTCGGCCTGAAGCCTACAAGACGCTGATCTCCCATCAGCACCCGCCGCATGAAGCGAGACGCCTGTCGCCCTCGCCGATTCCCGCCCGCAGATCATCCCTCTCTCCGACGGAGGCTAGGAGTCGCCAGAATTCGCGTCAAGGATTCCTGGTTTCGCAACAAGAAACACGGTTTCCAAGTAGGGCCTCTCAGAAGAACGTTCTGACGGCCCCGCGCACGCCGTAATCGTCGTCGACCAGCATCAGCAGAGCCCATTTGTCGAAGGTCGTACAGGGATGACCGATGCCGAAGCCGACCATGTCTCCAACCTGGAGCGGGCTGTCCTCCGGCGTACCGAGATGGCAGTGCTGGTCGTTGAGTGCGAGAACCGTGTGCCCTGCCGGCATCGGCTCGGGATTGCTCATGCCCTGCCGGAACCAGCGCAGGGGAACGGGCATGCCTGCGTCGTAGCTGATGTMGCGCTTGCCGACGGTGAGCAGGCTACGACCTCGCTCGGGCCGCGATTGGACATAGGCCCAGACCTCAAGCGCCGGCTCGAGTCCGCCCGCCGGCAGGGTCAGGCTTGTTTCCATGACGATGCGCCGGAATGCACTGGCATAGGCTGTTGAATCGTGCGTCAGGTAACAACCCGAGCGCAGGACCTTCACGATGGATCGCGCAAAGGACGCCGCGTTCAGCTTTTCTCCGACGCGATCGAAAAGGGCGGTTCCGCCGGCACTCAGCACCATGGGATCGGGGCCGAGCAAACCCTCCGCTTCGGCGGCCAACGCCACGTCGATCATGTCGTCGAGGAGGCGGTCGGCACCTGCGGTGACACTATGTAACCCTTCGAAACACTCGAACCCGGCAAGTTGCAGCCCAGCCGCCCCACTGATGGCACGGGCGATCGCCATCGCCTCGGCCCGGCTGCGCGCACCCGTTCGGCCGCCCATGAAACCGATCTCGACGAGGATGCGCAGCGGATTGCCCGATGGCGGCGGCGCGCGCCGGGCGGCCTCCGCCAGCAATGCGACACCTTCGACGCTGTCGGCCAGGCAATACAACGCAAAGCCCTCATCCATCACGGCATCGAGGCAGGCGGTGATCTCCTGGCGTCCGACAGGCTGATTGGCGAGGATCACGCGTCTGACACCGAATTGGCGGCACACCTGAAGCTGCTGGATCGTCGCCACGGTAATGGCCCAGGCGCCGTCGGCGATCTGCAGGTCGAAGAGCTGCGGCGCCATGGTCGTCTTGCCATGGGGCGCGATCACCAGACCGTTCTCTGCGGTGAACGCGCTCATCCAGACGCTGTTTCGCCTCAGCACGCTCTCGCGGATCACCGCAATCGGGAGCGGCAAGTCGCCGGCCAGAACATTCCAGCCTTGCGTCCCGATATCGCCCAGTCGCAGGCCCGATATGCCTGGCGGCAGCCCCTTGCTCAGCCCATCGAGGCGTTGATCGTCGATATCGGCGAGTGACAGACGCGGCAGCGCGCCACCGGGGGCGATCAGAGCCATGGGTTCGGGTCCAGCGGCGAGAATGGGCGGCGGATCTTGGTGTAGGCGATCTTGCTGGCGTCCGGTGGGTATGGGCCGCCGCTGTCGAGATAGAGAACGCTGGCCGCGATCGGCGCAAAGGCCGCATGGAAATGGTTCGAGGATTTGACGACCACGACCCGCTTTGCAGCCAGATCAATGCCGAGATTGGTGAAGACCGGAGGGCTGAAGGTCTGAGCGCGGGTCGATGCGAGGACGATATCGAGAGCGCCGATGCGGATCGCCGCAGCCGGCCCGAGCGAAACCCAGCTCTGCGCAAAGGGCACCACAAGCTCGGACGTCGTGCCTGTCACCAGCACCGTGGCATCGATCGGCCGGCCCGACGACGGCGCAGCCTTGCCAGCGAAGCGCAGGGAAATCTCGGCTCCAACCCCGGCGGCGCGGCACAGGCTCACGGCGACGGGGTCCCAGAGCGCCCCGATCGCGGCCGGCACCTCCGGCCGTCTGAGCAGCGCCTCGACCATCACGGAGGAATCGCCGGCGACGCCGCCGCCGGGATTGTCCCAGCGATCGGCGAGGATGACGGGACGGCCATCCTGCGCCAGTGCCAGCGCCGCCTCGATACCCTCATCAGGCTTGTAGTGCTTCGGCGCCGCACCGCTGGGACCCCAGCGCAGGATTTCCAGCCCAAGCGTCTTGGCGAGCGCTGCCGCCTTGCCCGCATCGCGATCGGCGATGACGAGCACCTTCGTGCCGACATCCGCCACGTCCGCCGCCTGGAAGCCGTGCGCGACCGAGATGCTCAGGATACCGTCCCTGCCCTCCATCGCCTTGATACGGTCGACGAAACTGCGACCTGGCTCGCGGCTTGTCATGAAGCTCGCAATTCCGCGGCAGTCGAAGACAGCGCTGACGGGTTTCACCTGCGCGCGCGCTGTCCGCAGACAGAGCTCGAGAAGATCCTCCGCCCGATCGAGAAAGTCGGTATGCGGAAACTCCTTGAAGGCAATGATGACATCAGCGGCATCGACCATCTCAGTGGTGAGATGGCAATGCATGTCGAGCTCGGCCCCGATGACGCAATCGGGGCCGGCAAGCGCGCGGGCGCGCGCCATCAGGTCGCCCTCGCAATCGTCATAGTCGCGCGCAACCATTGCGCCATGCAGCCCCAGCAGCACGATATCGACAGGGAGCGCCTCACGAAGCTGGCTAAGAATTTCATCCCGCAGGCTTTCATAGCCCTCGCGCGAGACGAGCCCTGCAGGCTCGGCCCATGTCGCCGTGCCCTCGATCAGGGTGTAGCCCTCGCTGGCAGCGCGGCGGCGGGCGGCGACCACCGGCGCCGAGCACAGCGTCGGCGTTTCCGGGTGCGTACCGGGCGGACAGTAGAAGGCCGCCTCAAAGGCGCTGCGATCGACGAAGAGCGGAGCGAAGGTGTTGGTTTCAGTCGCCAGCGATGCAACGAAGACGCGCATGCAGATAGCCCCCGCTCGGCGACACGACGCAACCGCACCGTCCCGCTCCTCCGCCAGGATCTAACGGGAGGTCGCTTCCCCCTGTCAAAGCAGAGTGGTTTCTCCTGACGGAATAATGGCGTCTTGATCCGGAACGCCCCCGCGTCCGAAATGGTGCCACGCCGCTTCCTGTCGAGATTGGTTTCCCCAGCATGGCACGCCCCCGCCGCATCCTGCTCGCCGCGCTGTTTCACGAGACGCACAGCTTCATCGACGAGGTTACGAGCCTCGCCGACTTCACGATCCGGCGCGGTGGCGAGGTGTTGCAGCGGCGCGGAGACGGATCCACGCTCGATGGTTTCCTGGAGGTGGCCGAAGCCGAGGGGTGGCAGGTCGTACCGACGATCGACTACACGGCCCTGCCCTCGGGCACCGTCGAACAGGCTGTCTTCGACCGCTTCCGAGACGAGTTCGACGCAGGGCTCAGGGCAGCGCTTGCGGATGGCGGCCTCGACGGCATCTGGCTCGCCCTGCACGGTGCCATGGTGACGTCAGCATGTCTCGACCCGGAGGGTGCTTTGCTCGCCCATATCCGTGCGGTGCCCGGCTGCGAGGACCTGCCGGTCTTCGGTGTCTTCGACCTCCACGCGAATTTCACCGCGGCCATGGCTGCCCACGCCAATGGCCTCGTCGCCTATCGCGAGAACCCGCACACCGATGCTCGGGAATCGGCCAAGCGCGCGGCGCAGCTGCTCGCACGGGCCCTGAACGAGAACAGCCTTCCGCGCATGCATTCGTGCAACGCTCCCGTCATGTGGCCACCGACAGGAACCGGAACGGCCGATCGGCCGATGCGCGAGCTCGAGGCCATGGCTCGGGCGATCGAAAGCGACGATCCCGCGATCTGGGCTGTCAACGTCGTCGGCGGCTATTCATTCTCCGATGTTCCCGAGGCCGGCGTCGCATTCTGCGTGGTGACCACGGGAGCGGAAGCTGAGGCGCGTGGAGCGCTGGCGCGGCTCACGGAAACGGCCGCGACCCTGCGCGCCTTCGGCCTGCCCAGCGAATGGGATCTCGACGACGCCGTTGCGGAGATTCAGCGTCTGCCGGGCGGCCCCTATATCGTCGTCGAGCCGGCGGACAATATCGGTGGCGGCGCGCCCGGCGACGGCACGTCCGTGCTCCGCGCGTTCCTGCGCCATGAGGTCGAGAACTGTGCCATTGCCATCGCCGACGCCGCGGCGGTTGCTGCGCTCTCTGATGCCAGGCCGGGCGATGTCCGGAGGATCTCGGTCGGCGGCAAGGGGAGCGCCATTGCCGAAGGCCCAGTCGAAATCGAGGCCCGATTCGTCAGCTCAAGCGATGGCGACTTTGCGCTGGAGGACCTGAACAGCCATCTAGCCGCCTCCCAGGGCGCCCATTTCAGCATGGGGCCCTCTGCCGTGGTGACCACTGGACGCGGGATCAGCGTGCTGCTGACCAGCCGCAAGACACCCCCCTTCGACCTTGGGCAGTTCCGCTCGCAGGGCATCCACCCGGAGACCCTGAAGGCGATCGGCGTCAAGGCGGCCGTCGCGCATCGGCGTGCCTACGACAAGATCGCCAAGGGCAGCTACACGGTTGCAACATCCGGCCCCTGCACCAGCAAGATCGCTTCGCTGCCCTACACGCAGCTCCGCCGGCCAGTCTTCCCAATCCATCCGGATGACGCGCTGGACGACCGTTGAGCGGCCCCCGACGCCGAAAGCCGATGCGCGCTCAATTGCGCGGGTGCTGCCGGTGAGCTCATCCGGGTGTATCACCAATGTACGCGGCCCTTGGCAGCGAGTTTGGAGAGCGATCATGGATGAGGACCGTTTCAACATGGCCGTCCGGAAGTTCCTGAAGGAGGTCGGGCTGACCTCTCAACGGGAGATCGAGCGCGTCGTACGCGAGGGAAACCTGCAAGGACGCGTCGTGCGCCTGCGCATGTCGCTCACGTCAGACGATGCGCCCTCGCTTCAGCATAGTGTCGAGACAACCATCGACCTCCGCTGAGGCGGCTGGCGGAGTGGCCCAGAACCCCCGCGGAAGCATCGGCAGCCGATCGCTTTACCTGACTGCGAAGGTCGCCGCGTTCGCTTTCGCGAGCATTCACCTGTAGCAGGGTGCCACCCAGCGATCAGGGAAGGCCTCATGCAATGCTCGGAATCTGTAATAACTAAGCAAATTTCGACTTCTAATAGAATTTAATCAGATCCGTACACAATTGCCTCAGCGATTTGACATAGGTATTATTGAATAGAAAAATTGCCTCACCAAAGTAAATCGGAATCTCCGGCAATCCATCTATATCAACCTTTGTTACATTTGGCTCCTGCTCCCCCAGGCACCATTCCGGAATGATCGCAAAGCCGAGGCCGGCCTCGACACATCGCTTGACGCTCGAACTGCCCGACGTCGAGATCGCGATCTCCATTTCGGAATCCTGTGGCCTGAGATAGTCGACCGCGAGATTGCGAAGGAGCTGGCCTGGCTCATAGGTCACGAACGGCCGGCCTGTGGCCCAATCCTTGATGCTGCTCGGCGAAGGCGGATCCCCCCAGGACGTCGGGAAGATCAGCGCCGGCCGATAGGTGCAGACGAGGTGCTGCGGAACGTTCGGGTCCCCGAAATACCGTTCGGTGATGCAGACATCCAGGCTGCCGTCCTTGATCAGTTCCGGGAGCGACGTGTCGCGCTCATAGGCCACGATCTCCACCTGGGGGTAACGCTCACGGAAGCGGGCCAGGACCGGCGGCAGGAGATAGTAGAAGATGGCTTGCGGAAGCCCGATACGCAGGACCGGACGCTCCTTGTCCAGGGTGCGGTCGAGCCGGGCGAGCATCGTATCCAGCTCAGGCAGCAGCAACTTGTAGAGGCTGCGTCCGCGAGGCGTCAGAATAACCGTCTTCGCGCCCTGCTCCGAGACCACCAGGCGCTCTCCCAGAACCTGCTCAAGCCGCCGGACATGATTGGCGGCAGACTGATAGCTCATGCCGAGCTTGCGCGCGGCTGCGGAATAGGAGCCGTCGCGCGCAACGATGAAGAACGTTTGGATGAGCGTCAGGTTGGCGTCACGCATGGCAGCCCCTCCCAGGAAAGCGACCTGCATGTCCCACAGCCGAGCGATTTCCGCCACTTTCAAACAATGAGGCAAGTCGGCGCCGATCATTTGGATCGACCGGCCGGGCGAAGCGGAAGAGGTTCGGCGCACCTCTTCTGGGAAACAAGATCGCCGTCATGGCCCGCCCCTCCTCAATGCATGTCGCCGTGGTTGGCGCGGGAATCGTCGGTGCTGCCGCCGCCCATTTCCTCGCGGCCGCGGGCGCAAGGGTCACGTTGCTGGATGCATCGGGCCCGGCAGCCGGTGCGACCGGCGCATCCGACGGCGCGGTCTCGGTGGCCAGCAAGCGCCCGGGGCCGATGATGGACCTCGCCCGTCATGCCAGGGCCTTCTACGGTCAGTTGGAAGCCGACGGCCTCTTCCAAGGGCTGTTCCATCGCCGCTCGACCTTCCTGATCGCGCAGAACGCCCTTGAAGCGGAACTCGTGTCGCAGCACGGCGCTGACCTCGCCCAGGCCGGCGAACGCGTCATCGCGGTCGCGCGAGCCGACCTGATGAACCGCATCCCCGGTCTTGGCGAACGCGTCGCGGCCGCCCTCGAGATTCCCGATGACGGCCACGCCCTTGGGTACCAGATCACGGCGCGCCTGCTGCAGCGGAGCGACATCGTCGTGCGGCGCCGGGCGCCGGTGTCCGAGATCGTGGTGCGGGATGGCCGTGCCGTCGGCGTCGCGCTCGCGGACGAAGTCCTGCCGGCGGACGCGGTCCTCGTCGCGGCCGGTATCGGATCGGCCCATCTCCTGAACCTGGGCGACATCCTTATCCCGCGGAAGGGACAGATGGTCGTCACCGATCGGGCAAGTGCCGGGCGTCCCGCCATCGACGGGCATCTCATGGCCGCCTCCTATCTCGCGGCCAAGCGCGGCATCGTTCTGGACAGATCGCATATCGGCCTCGTCATCGACCCGCTGGTGACCGGCCAGTTCCTTCTGGGCGGCAGTCGAGAGGACAATCGCAGCGATCATCGAACAGACGCGGTGACCGTGTCGGCCATCTTGCGGGCAGCCCTCGATCTCTATCCACCGCTCGGGGCGCGGCGCGTGGTGAGAACATTCGCGGGCGTGCGGACGGCCTCGCGTGATGGGCTGCCGATCATCGGCAGGCACCCGCATGTCGATGGGCTCGTCGTCGCGACCGGTTTCGAGGGCGACGGCATCTGCCTTGGTCCCTTCATGGGCGAATCCGCGGCGCGAATAGTCCTGGACCGGCCGCTCGCCGCCGATCTTTCGATGCTGACACCCGCTCGATTTGCCGGGGTCGAGGCCTGCCAATGATGTCGCGGATATTCTGGAACGATCGCGTCGTGCCCTTCCGCCCCGGCGAGACGATTGCAGCGGCCTTGGGCCGGGCCGGCATCCTCAGCCTCGGTCCGGAAGGCGCGCCGGTGCGCGGACGTGTCTTCTGCGGCATCGGCGCGTGCCAGGCTTGCGTCGTCTCGGTCGAGGGTGGCGCACCGGTCGAGGCGTGCCTGACGCCCGCCAGGGATGGGTTGAGAATTGGGTCCATGCCCTCGGTTGGGGGGCGGAATGACTGACATTCCGATCCTCGTCGTCGGCGGCGGGCCCGCCGGAGCAAGCGCTGCGGCCACTCTCGCAGAGGCTGGATTGCGTGTGCTTCTGGTCGAGCAGCGCGATCAACTGGGCGGCGCGATCCACCGCCAGGCGGCCCGCGGCGCGGCCCATGCCGTGCACACGCCCGCCCGGCACCGACGCAACTGGGCCGAGCTCGCCCAGCGTATCGAGGCTGCCGGCAGCCGCATCGAATTGCGCACCGACACCGTCTTCCTGGGCGTCGACGGCGATGGCCGCCATCTCTTCGACGATCGGGCGGCCGGCAGGGTTTTTGCCCGCACGGTCCGCGCGGCAGTCATCGCTGTCGGAGCGGTTGAGAAGATCCATCCGTTCGAGGGCTGGGACCTGCCGGGCGTCATGACCGCGGGCGGAGCTCAGGTCCTGCTCAAGGAGACCGGCGTCCCACCGACGGGGCCCATCCTGGTCGCCGGAACAGGCCCCCTTCTTCTTGCCGTATCCGCACAGCTTGCCAAGGCGGGCAACCCGCCGGTCGCGGTGCTGGAGCGAGGGCGTCCATGGCTTCGCTTCAACGCCCTGCTGCAGATGGTCGGGGCAGGGCCGCAACTCGGCGAGGCGGCTTCCTACGCCGCCACGCTCCTGTCGCAGGGCGTCCCCTACCGGACCGGAACCGACATCCTCTCCGTTCGCGAGGATGATGCGGGTCTGGACATTCGGGTCAGGCGCAGTGGCTCCCTTCATCGTCTGCGCGCCCGGCATGTGCTGGTGCATGACGGCATCGAGCCCAACCGGGTCGGCATACCCCTTTCGGATCCTGACGGGGCCGTTCCCGTTGTCCTTGCCGGCGACGGGCGCGAGGTTCTGGGCGCGGACGCGGCCATCCTGGACGGCCGCCGTGCAGCCTGCACGGTCCTCGCGCGTCTGGGGATGCGGCGTCCCGACGGGCAAGTCGAGGCCAGGCTGACGGCGGCGCGGAATGTCCAGGCCGCCCTCTTCAACCTGTTCCGCTCCGCCTTGCCGGAGCCAACCCCCGAGACGCTGATCTGCCGCTGCGAGGCGCGTCGCCTCTCCGACTTCAGATCGCTCCCGGACGATGCCTCGACTCGGGAGATCCGCCTCATGGGGCGGTTCGGGATGGGTGTCTGCCAGGGGCGTTTCTGCGGCCCGACGATCGCCGCCCTGCGCGGCGAGGCCGTGCCTTCGGCCATCCCACCTCGTTGGCCCCTGCGGCCGGTGTCCTTGGCAGCACTTGCCGACCTGAAAACAGACGATCTGGAGTCCTAGACCGTGACCATCACCCTTGTGAAACGTCCCGCAGCCGCAACCGCATCCCCACAGATCGAGGTGTTCAATCCCTACTCGGGCGCCAGAATTGGTCAGGTCGCGGTTGCCGATGAGGTCGCGGTCGCAAAAGCTCTGCAAGGCGCGCGCCGGGCGTGGCGCGAGTTCCGCTTCAGCACTCCGGCGGAACGCAAGGCCTTGCTCTACCGCCTCGCGGTGCTTCTCGCTGATGAGGCCGACGATATGGCCAAAATCATCTGCGCTGAAGTCGGCAAGACGATCGCGGAGGCCCGCAATGAGGTCCGTCGCGCCCAGAACACCCTGCGCCTGTCCGGCGATGCGGTGACCGTGCTGCATGGCGAGGTGCTGCCGACGGCAATTGTGCCCGGCGCGCCCAGCAAGTTCGCGTCCATCACCTATGAGGCCGCCGGCGTGGTCGGGGCGATCACGCCCTTCAACTATCCGCTCAACCTGCTTTGCCATAAGCTCGGTCCCGCGATCGCGGCCGGCAACGCGGTCGTTGCCAAGCCGTCACCGAAGGCGCCGCTCGCGGCGGCGCGCCTGGCCGAACTCGCTGCCAAGGCCGGCTTTCCCGCAGGCCTGTTCACCGTCGTGCATGGGGGCGCCGAGGTCGCCGCGACCATTGCCGGCGGCGATATCGACATTCTGAGCTTCACCGGCGGACCCGCAGCCGGGCTGGCGCTGAAGAACGCATCCGGCCTGGTCCGTTGCCTGATGGAGCTCGGTGGCAATGACCCGCTGATCGTCATGCCCGACGCCGATCTGGACCGCGCGGCCGACGTCGCCATTGGCCATCGTTTCGAGATCGCCGGGCAAAGCTGCGCTGCGGTGAAGCGCCTCTTCCTTCACGACTCCATTCGCGAAACCATGCTGGAGCGCATCGTCGCGAGAATCGAGGCCGTTCGCACGGGCGATCCGGCCGATGCGGACACGGTCATGGGAACCGTCATCGATGAGCAGGCCGCCATGGAGGTGGAGCGGCGTGTCAGGCAGGCGGTCACCGATGGGGCAGAGCTGCTGGCAGGCGGCGTCCGGAAGGGGACGCTCTTTGCTCCGACGCTCCTCGACGCCGTGTCGGAAGGCACGGACCTCGTGCGCTCCGAAACCTTCGGCCCGGTTCTGGCAGTCCGCCGCTTCAGCGATGTCGGCAGCGTCATCGCCGAGGTCAGTGACGGCATCTACGGCCTCCAGGCCGGCGTCTTCACCAACGATCACGCGCTGGTCAAACGCTTCTCGCGCGAACTGCGCGTCGGTGGCGTGATGATCAATGAGGGCCCCGATTTCAGGGCCGAGAACGTGCCGTTCGGCGGAATCAAGTCCAGCGGCCTGGGACGCGAGGGCATCCACATGACCTTGCGGGAAATGAGCGAGACCAAGGTCGTCATCGACTGAGGCTTCGGGAAAAGGGAATTGCACAATGATCGATAAGCAACTTCGTCAGCGCATGGCTGGCGTCTTCACCGCTCTCGTGACGCCGTTCAGGAACGGCGCGGTCGATACCCCGGCGCTCGAAGCCTTGATCAAGAAGCAGCTGGAAGCGGGTGTGGCCGGGCTTGTACCGGTCGGCACCACGGGCGAGGCCGCGACCCTGACTGACAGCGAGGCAGAGGACGTCATTCGCACCACGGTCGCAGCGGCCAAAGGCCGAGCCTTCGTGATGGCCGGCGCAGGATCCAACGCGACGAACCTGGCCATCGGGAAAGCCGTGCGGGCGCAGGCGCTGGGCGTCGACGGCCTCCTGATCGTCACGCCCTATTACAACAAGCCTTCTCAGGCCGGCCTGTTCGACCATTTCTCCGCCATTGCTGCGGCGGTGGAGATCCCGATCATGCTCTACAGCGTGCCGGGACGTACCGGAGTCGAAATCGCGCCGGAGACGGCGGCGCGCCTGGCGAAAGCCCATACCAACATCGTCGGCATCAAGGAGGCCGGCGGCAAGGTCGAGAGGATCACCGAACTGCGCCGTGCCCTCGGTGAGGAATTCGTGATCCACTCAGGCGATGATGGGCTCACCCTGCCCTTCCTCGCGGTCGGTGCCGACGGCGTGACGAGCGTCGCCTCGAACCTGCTGCCCAAGGACATCGTCGCTCTGCACAAGGCCTGGGTCGCTGGCGAGACAGACAAGGCTCGGCGCCTTCATGAGGCTCTGTTCGACGTGATTGGACATCTCTTCATCGAGAGCAATCCAGTACCGCTGAAGGCAGCGCTCGCCCGCACCGGGGCCATCAGCACCGAAATCCGAGCGCCGCTCGCCCCGTTGCGCCCGGAGAGCCTTGCGTCGCTCGAGGCGAGCCTCAAGACCTACGAGACAACCGCCAACATATAAAAAAACCGGTAGGAAGCGGGGCTACTCTCGCATTGTTCGCGAGGGTGGCTCGCCTACGCTGCCGTCAATCCGGATATCGGAGCAAGGCCGAGTACATCGGCGGGGAACGGAGTTTAGACCCATGAAACAAGTCCTTCGGGCAATCTGCGCCGCCGGCCTCTCGCTGCTGGCGCTTTCGGGAACGGCCAGAGCCGAGGATACCGTGGAAGCCGTGCGCGCTCGCGGCGTTCTGCGCATCCCGGGAATTCTCAACGAGGATCCCTATTTCAACAAGGATCCGCGGACCGGCGAATGGCGCGGCTTTGCCATCGAGATGGCCAGGGACATCGCCAAGACGCTGGGCGTCAAATTGCAGGTCGTTGAATCGACCTGGCCCAATTCGATCCTGGACGTGCAGAGCGGCAAGGCTGATCTGGCCCTGGGCGTCACCGCGACGCCGCAACGGGCGCTGTCGGTCGCGTTCTCCCAGCCGACCTATTTCAACAGCTTCGTCATCGTCTCGCCGAAGCCCGAATTGTCGAAGCGGAGCTGGGCCGAGCTCAACGATCCCAAATACACTTTTGCCGTCGATCTCGGCTCCTCCCAGGACCTCATCGCGCAGCAATACCTGCCGAAGGCAAAGATGCTTCGGTTCAAGTCCCGCGACGAAGCGATCGTCGCCGTCGTCACCGGCAAGGCCGATGGCCTCGTGAACACGATGCTCAACGGCCTCGTCATGGCCAAGAAGGCCAGCGGCATCGGCAAGGTCATGGTGCCGCAGCCCGTGCTCTCCACCCCTTCGGTGGTGGCTATGAACTGGGGAACCGACGAGAAGTGGAAGGCCTTCATCTCCTCCTGGGCCGAATACAACCGCCGCATCGGCAACAACCAGACCTGGATCGTGAACAGCCTGGAGCCATTCGGCATCACGCTGGACGATATGCCCGAAGGCTTCGGCTTCGGCGGCTGAACTCCCAGGCGGCCCGCGAGGGCCGCCTCCACGGAAGGCTGGAGAGAACATGTATACGTGGAGCTTTGCCCCGATCCTCCAGGCGAGCGATCTCTTCCTGTGGGGGGCGTGGATCACCGTCGTCTATACGATCGGCTCGATCGCACTTGGCCTGATCCTCGGCCTGGCGGTCTGCTTCGCGCGGCTGTCGGGCAATGGACCGCTGAACTGGTTCGCACAGGGCTTCCAGGAGCTGTTCCGGTGCACGCCCCTGCTCGTGCAGCTGCTCTGGATCTATTACGCCTTGCCGCTGATTCTCGGGATCGACATCCCGAACTGGGCGGCTGCGATGACGACGCTGTCGCTCTATGCGGCCGCATTCTATGCCGAAGTCTTCAGGGGTGGCATCGTCTCGATCGACAAGGGGCAATCCGAAGCAGGCGCCGCGATCGGCATGTCGGGATGGCAAGTCATGCGCAGGATCGTCCTGCCGCAGGCGATCCGCAGGATGATGCCCGCCTTCATCAATCAGTCGGTCACGCAGTTCAAGAACACCTCACTCGTATCGGTCATCTCGGTCGCCGACCTCACCTATATGGCGACCGTCGTGAACGGGCAGACCTATCGACCGCTGGAGGCCTATACGGCTGTCGCGATCCTCTATTTCGTCATCCTGTTCCCGGTCACGAAATTCGCCGACGTCGTTGAGCGCCGCATGCGCGCGGGCAATTGAGGAAAGGCGTTCCATGACCTCCAAACCTTCGTCGACCTCCAAGCCTTCGTCCGCTTCGTCCGGCTCCCTCCTGGAAGCCTCCGGCGTCACCAAGAACTTCGGGGCCCTGAAGGTGCTCCATGGCATCGACCTGGCGGTGAAAGCCGGCGAGGTCCTCTCGATCATCGGCCCTTCCGGCTCGGGAAAGTCCACCTTCATCCGCTGCATGAACATGCTGGAAAGGCCCGATGCCGGCGATATCCTCTTCCGCGGCAGGCGCGTTGGTCTCAAACATGTCGGCGATGCCCATTTCATGGGCCAGGGCGAGCTACGGCGCCATGTCGGCATGGTGTTCCAGCACTTCAATCTGTTTCCCCACAAGACGGTTCTGGAGAACGTGATCGAAGGACCGATCATCGTGCAGCGCAAGCCCCGCGCCGAGGCCGTCGAGATCGCGATGGACTATATCGCGAAGGTCGGGCTCGCCGATAAGCGCGATGCCTGGCCGAACCAGCTTTCCGGCGGACAGAAGCAGCGCGTCGCGATCGCGCGGGCCCTGGCCATGCAGCCGGATGCCCTTCTCCTGGACGAAGTCACGAGCGCGCTCGATCCCGAGCTGGTCGGCGAGGTTCTCGGCGTCGTACGCAGCCTCGCGGATCAGGGAATGACGATGGTTATCGTCACCCATGAGATCTCCTTCGCGGCCGACGTCTCGGACCGGATCGTCTTCATGGAAGCCGGGCGCATCGCGGCGGAGGGCTCGCCGACCGATATTCTGCGCAGCCCGAGCAACGAGCGCCTGAAAGCGTTCCTGTCGCGCTTCCATGCCTGATGAACCGATGAACAGGCTTGGGGAGGAACACCGCCCGTTTTCCGTCGTGATCGTTGGCGGCGGCAGAATTGGCTCGGCGCTGGCGGTCCTGCTTCGCGAGGCCCCGGAGTTCGACGTCGTGATCGTGGATCCGACGGAGCCGGCTCGGGTAAGCGCTCGCAATCTCAATCTGCGCCTGGTGGACATCGATCCCGCCAACCCATCCAAGCTGGACAGCCTGCTGGCCCGGTCCGACGCGGTGGTGGCCGCGCTGCCATCATCCGCGACACCTCCCATAGCCGCGGCCGCCCGGCGCAGCGGCGTGCATTACCTTGATCTGAGCGATGATACGCCCGGCCTCGAGGCCGTTCGACGCGAGGCCGGGTCGGCCTCCAGCTGCTTCGTTCCGCAATGCGGTGTATCGCCAGGATTGATCTCGCCGCTGGTGCTGGACCTCTTGTCCAGGGGTGTGATGCAAGGCAGCGAGGTGAATGTCCGGATCGGCACCTTGCCACGGCATTCGACCAATCGGTTCGGCTACGGCCTCACCTGGGATGTCGATGCCCTGCTGCGCGAATATCTGCAGCCCTCGACCGCGTTGATCAACCGCAAGGTAACGCGCCTGCCTCCCCTGTCCGAGCAGGAGCAGCTCCGTCTCGACGACAGCCTCTACGAGGTCTTCGTTTCCGGAAATATCCCCCTGAGCCTGTGCACATGCCTGGAGGGGCGTGTCGACAGCCTGGTCTCCCGGACGATCCGCTATCCCGGCCATCTCGACTACATGAAGTTCCTGCTGGACGATCTGAAACTGCGGCACCGGGTGGATCAGCTGCGGAACCTCTTTCTGAACGCGCTCCCCGAGATCGACGACGACCGGCTCCTGGTCTTCATCACGGCCGTCGGCCTGCGGAACGGGCGGCGGATCGAACACCGGTTCGCGCGTCACGTCGTTCCCGCGACTGTCGGCACCGTTTCGTTGAGCGCGATGCGGCGGACTGCGGCATCCCATGTCGCCGCCGTCCTGGACCTCATTCGGGAGGGACGGCTAAGCGGCTGCGGACTGATCGCTCAGGAGGATATCCCGATTGACGCATTGCGCGCCAATCGCTTCCTGTCGTGGTTCTTCGACGGGATCACGACCGCCTCGGCCGAGCACTCGAGCATGGAAACGGCATCGTGAACAGCAATCCCACTCCCGCGCGGACAAACGGCGTGGTCGCCGATCTCGGGATCGGTGTGCTCATGCTCGACACGCAATTCCAGCGTCTGCCCGGGGATATCGGGAACGGAACGACATGGTCGTTCCCGGTCCAGTTCCGGGTTGTGCGCGGCGCGAATCCCGCTGCGGTGGTCCATGGGCAAGCCGCGGGACTGCTCGAGCCCTTCATCGCTGCAGCGCTCGATCTCGTCGCGACCGGCGTGCGCGGCATCACGACGAGCTGCGGCTTCCTGGCGCTCCTGCAGAAGGAGATGACCGCGGCGCTGCCAGTGCCGGTGGCGACCAGCAGCCTGCTCCAGGCACCGGTGATCGAGGCGATGCTTCCCGCCGGCCAACAGGTCGGCATTCTCACCTTCGCAGCGGAAGCGCTGACACGAAGGCACCTCGATGCGGTCGGCGTCAGGGCGGACACCCCGATCGAGGGTCTGGCGCCGGAGAGCCTGTTTCGCCGCGTCTATGGCGGCCAGGGCGGGATTTCGGATTTCGCTACGCTCGAGCGGGAGGTCGTCGACGCGGCGCTGGCGCTCGTAGCCAGGCATCCCAATGTCGGGGCCATCCTCTGCGAATGTACCAATCTGCCGCCTCATGCAGCAGCAATTGCGGAGGCGACCGGACGACCGGTCTTCGACATCATCGGCTTCATCGACTGGTTCGCGCGCAGCTTGACGCCTCCAAGATATGTGCGGCGCTGAACTCCGGCTCCGTCCCAGTCTGCGCCGGCGCATTCTGTCTTGACGCCCCCTCCATTTCTCCCTTGAATCGCCAGCTGGGGGCGTTGCAGGGCGGGTCATGCTGCGCGCTATCATTCTCTTCGTTGCGGCGCTGGCGCTCTCGGCGCCCGCCTACGCCTACGACAATGCGGTCAGCCGCGGGCTTGCCGACTTCCTCAACATCTTCAGCGAACAGGCGATCCCGCGCCAGATCGTGCCTTGGCGCGGGCAATACGCGCCCGGCACGATCGTCATTTCAACGAGCCAGCGGCGGCTTTTCTACGTGCTCGGGAATGGGCAGGCGATCCGCTATGGCGTCGGCGTCGGGCGGCAGGGCTTTAGCTGGTCGGGGACCAAGATCGTCACGAGAAAGCGCGAGTGGCCGGATTGGCGGCCTCCCGCGCAGATGCTGAAACGCCGGCCCGATCTGCCGCGCTACATGCCGGGCGGCATCGACAATCCCCTGGGCGCACGCGCGCTCTATCTCGGATCAAGCCTGTATCGCATCCATGGCTCCAATGAGCCCAACACGATCGGGGCAGCCGTGTCGTCGGGTTGCATCCGGATGACCAATCGCGACGTTGTCGACCTCTACGATCGCGTCAGGACTGGTACCAAGGTCGTTGTGCTGCGGTGACGGGAAGCCCCCGGATCACAGCATCATGAGCCCCGCATGCTACGCGAGAGCCGCGGGCCGCGCAGGCTACAGTCGCAATCCGCCATCGACCGCGATCTCGGCGCCGTTGATATAGGCCCCCTCGCCGCGGCACAGCAGCAGCGCCACTCCGGCGCAGTCGCGTGGTGCGCCAATCCGCCCAAGCGGGACGCGCTCCAGGACCGCCGCCTCATAGACCGGGTCGGCCAGCACGGCGCGGTTGCGATCGGTCAGGATCGCGCCCGGCTTGATCACGTTGAAGGTGACATCCGGCGCCCGGACGGTGCGCGCGAGATTCAGGATCATGCTCGTCTGGGCCGCCTTGGTGGCGGCATAGTAGAGGCAATCGGCATTGGGCCTGGCCTCCTGAACGCTGCCGATCGCGATCACCCGGCCAAAGCCTCCCGCGATCATGCCGGGCAGGAAGGCCTGGATCAGGCGGACCGTGGCGTGGAGATTGACTTCGCTCTGCACCACCAGGGCACGATCACTGACGATGTCCCACCGCTCCCTGATCTCGGCCGAAGCACACAGCACCAGGATGTCGGGAACGAGGCCCCGAGCGTTCAGGTCATCACGCATTCGGCCGGGCATCGCCGGGTCTGCAAGATCCGCGATCAGGCCGCTCGCCTTCAGCCCGGCCGCATGCAGCCGCGAGAGCGCCTCCGCGTTTGCGGCCGCATCGCGATCATGCAGCACGGCATGCGCACCGGCCCGGGCCAGTTCCGACGCCACGGCCAGGCCAATCCCCCGCGCCGCGCCGGTGACCAGAGCGACGCGCCCATGAAGCCCTGCCATCCGCCTAGCCGAGCAGCGGGCGAACGCGCTTCACCGCGTCGTCCATTGCCTGTTGCGGTGGCTTGATGCCGAGCACTGCGGCCTGCGTCTCCTCGATGAAGATGTCATGGGCGCGCGCCTGCTCGTCGAAGGCCGGCAGATGAATGCGGGAGGCTTTGAGCGCTGCCGCCTCGTCGGCCGCATAGGGCATCGCGGCAATCAGCGCCGGATCGGCATAGGTCGAGATCCGGACAGGACCGTTGCCATTCAGGGCCATCGCCTTGGTGCCGGCCTTCGACGAGAGAGCCCGGATGAGATCCCAGGACAGCGGCTTCTGCCTGCTGTTCTTCGGGATCACCAGCGACCAGAACTCGACTGTCGGCGCAAACGCGACCTTGCCGACAAGGTCGGAGGCCATCGGCGGCAGTAGCGACTTGAAGCGCCCGCCATACTTGCCCTTGGCCGGATCGTTATAGGTCACCAGCCGGGCGAAGGGGTTGATCGTCATCGCCGCCCTGCCCTGCTGCATCCAGGTGGTGATCTCCTCGTTGTTGACGGTCGCGAAATTGCGCGGCAGCACGCCCGCCTTGTAGAGATCGGCAAGCACCGTCAGGGCCTTCACCATTGGCGCCTCTGCCGCCACGAGCTTGCCGTCGCTGGTCATGTAGTCGCCACCAAGACAGCGGGCGAGGGTCAGGAAATTGGAGGCGAAGACCGCTGTGAAGGCAAGGCCGTTGACCTGCGTGCCGTCCTCGCGCTTGAAGGTCAGCTTGCGCGCCACCTCGATCAGTTCCTCGAAGGTGGCCGGCAGTTTGGTGATGCCGCGTTCTTCCAGCAGCGCCTCGTTATAGATCAGCGCATTGGTGGCGTGGCGAACCGGTATACCGTGCAGGGCGCCGTCGACTTTCAACGGCTCGACCAGTCCCGGCGCGAAATCGGCGAAATCCTCGACTGGCGCATCCTTCAGCAAGGCATCCAGCGGCTCGAACAGCTTGAGATTGCGCGGCACGGCGCGGCCATTGAGCAGGTAGGCGAGATCGATCGAGGTCTCGGTCAGCGTCACCTCGCGCAAGAGGCGCTCATGGATGGCGTTGACGTCGCCGAAGGTGACCCAGTTGACCGCCGCGCCTGCCTGCTTGCGCCAGGCTTCGGTCGCATCGCCGCCCGGGCCCGTCGTGGCCGAGGTCTGATGGACACGGTGCCCGAGTGCGGTCACCGTCCGGGCCTGAGCCATGGCGCCTGTCGGCAAGGCCAGCGACGCTGCCGCTCCGCTGGCGAGCAGTCCGAAGCGGCGGCGCGAAAGAGTGCGATTGTCCATAGTGTTCCTCCCGATGGTGCTCCGCGCTGTGCCGCGCGATTGTCAGAGATGGTTCAGGCCGGCAGCAGGGGCTGCACGCGCTTGACGAGCGAGGACATGGCCTCCTCCGGGGTCTTCATGCCGAGCACGGCGGCTTCGGCCTCTTCCTTGAACAGGTCGCCGGCACGGGCCGCCTCGTCGAAGGCTGGCAGCGGCACACGGGCGACCTTGAGCACCTTCAGCTCTTCCGCCGCATAGGGAACGGTGTTGGCGAAGCCGGCATCGGCATAGGTCGAGGCGCGCACCGGGCCATTGCCGTTGAGGGCAGCCTTCAGGGTCGCATCCTTCGCGGTCATCGCCTTGATGAAGTTCCAGGCGAGATCCTTGCGCTTCGCGTTCTTCGGGATGACCATGCCCCAGAACTCGACCTTGGCTGGCGCAGCGTCATATTTTCCGGCCAGCGTCTTCGAGGCGGGGACGGCGACCGTTCTGATCTTGCCGGGAAATTTCGACTTCTGCGGGTCGTTGTAGATGCGATTGCGGCCCATGCTCTGCAGGCTCATCGCGGCACGCCCGGTCTGCATCCAGACATTGACGTCCTCGGGCGAGAGCGTCGCGAAATTGCGCGGGAAGGCACCGGCCTCGAACAGGGCGCGCAGGAGCTTGATGGCGTTCAGCATCGGCGGCTGGTCGGCGACGCATTTGAAGTCAGACGTGATGAAGTCGCCGTCCCAGGCGCGAGCGATATCGATCACGTTCGGGTAGGTGACGCCGGGCATGCACAGGCCCACCACCGCGGTGCCGTCGCTGCGGCGATAGGTGCAGGCCCTGGCGATCTCGACCAGTTCCTCGATCGAGGCCGGCGGCTTCGAAAAGCCCCTCTCGGCCAGCAATTCCTCGTTGTAATGCAGCCCCGACGAGGCATGGCGGAACGGAACCGCGAGCTGCTTGCCGCCGACCTTCATGCCTTCCATCAGCCCGGGGAAGATGTCAGCCGGGTCCTCCAGGGGATCGCGGCTCAGGTAACCGTCGAGCGGCTCGAACAGGTTGGCGGCGCGTGGGATCACCTGCGTGTTCAGCACGAAGCCGACATCGACGGTGCTTTCGGAGAGGCTTGCCTCGCGAAACAGCCGCTCCTGCAACGGTCCGGTATCAAAGGTCGTCCACTGGATCGTGGCACCATTCTTCTGCGCCCAATCCTTCGTGATGTCGCCGCCTTGTGCACCGGTCGCGACGGTCTGCATCACCCGGTGCGCAAAGACGTTGAAAGGGCCGCCCTGCTGCGCGAAGGCCGGAGCGGCGCCGGCAAAGCTCAGGCCGATGAAGCCGCCCAGGAGCTGCCTACGGTCCAACCCTGTTCCTGCCGTCATGATTATCCTCCCCGAGTGTCGCGAGTTCCGCGATGGCGGCTTCAGCCGCTTCGAAATGCTTGTTCATGGCCATTTCCGCCGCCTCGGCGTCGCCGGCGCGGATCGCTTCGACAACGCGGACATGGCGCTCATAGGTCTTGCGCCAATCGGCCTGCGTGCGGGCGCTGCGCGAATTGAAGATCTCCATCACTTCACGGATCACCGGACGAAGGCCCTGGATCTGGAGATCAAGCAGCCGGTTGCCGGCGGAGGCGGCAATCGCCTCGTGAAAATCGAGATCTGCCTCGATCCAGCGCGGCACGTCGCCGAGCGACGCCTCCATGCGCACGAGGATGCCAGTCAGGCGCTCGATATCGGCGGGCGAGCGACGCTCGGCGCTATAACGCGCGATCGGCGGCTCTAGGATGCGGCGCAGTTCGACAGCCTCGGTGAGCCCGGTCTTGCTGCCTCTCACGGCGAAGCGAAAGAAGCGATCGAGCGGAGCGGCATCGAGCGCCTGGACGCGCGTGACCTTGCCCTGCTGGATGTTGACGACGCCCATGGCTGCGAGCTGGCGGATCGCCTCGCGCGCGATCGGTTTGCTGACTCCGAAGGATGCGGCAAGGCGCGCCTCGGATGGAAGCGCGTCGCCGGGCTTCAGCCTGCCATCATGGATTGCCTGGGTGATGCGCGCGATCAACGCATCGCCCAGCCGCGTCGGCACGACATCGGAGGCGGCGAACGGGTCGCTGTCGATCTCGGGCAGTGTCGCGGCTTCGGTCATTCGCATCCTCCACTTTCATGATTGACAGATACAGAGCAGGTTTGCAACTGATCAACCTATCAGTTAGGTTGATCAGCCTTCCCGCAAACCAGGGACCGATACCAGATGACCGGCCGCAGCATCGCCAGGATCGAGTCCCATCCCCTGCGGGCGACACTCGAGAAGACGCAACGCACCTCGCAAGGTGACTATCCCGCGATCGAGCTCGTTGTCGTCGAGGTCACGACCAGCGACGGCATCACCGGCTACGGCGAGGCGCTCGCGCGCCGCGGAGCCGCCGGCTATGCGCGCCTGATCGACGATGCGCTGAGCCCGCGGCTGATCGGCAAGGATCCCGCAGACCGGCGGGCCCTGTGGAAGTCGATGCGCCATGCCCTCTCCGGGCGGCCCGGTGGGCAACTGGTCGAAGCCATATCCGCGATCGACATCGCTCTCTGGGATATTGCCGGCAAAGCCGCCGGCGAACCGATCCACAAGCTGCTCGGCGGCATGGGGCGGCTCCGCGTGCCGGCCTATGCCTCATCAATCAACTGGCTCGACGATGCGACGGTGGAAGCAGAGGTCGCAGCGGCGGTGACGGCCGGGTTCCGCGAGATCAAGGTCAAGCTCGGCCATCCCCTGAAGGACGCGATCGCGCGCGCCAAATTCATCCGCAAGCTCGCCGGGGACGATATCGCCCTCTATGTCGACGCCAACTGGGCCTATGACGTCGACGACGCCATGATCGTCGGGCGGGCGCTGGCCGATCTCGGCTACGGCTTCTTCGAGGAGCCGATCGCGCCGCATGACCGCGCAGGCTATGCGCGCCTCGCCCAACACCTGCCGATCCGGCTCGCGGCGGGCGAGAGCGACTATGTCGCCAGCGAGGCCCTCATGATGCTGCAGGACCGCTCGCTCGGCCTGATCCAGCCGGACGTCACACGCTCGGGCGGCATCACCGAGACCTGGCGCATCGCTGAACTCGCCGCGAGTTTCAACACGGCCTATGCCCCCCATGTCGGCTGGTCCGGCGCAATCTGCGTTGCCGCCAGCCTGCAGCTTGCCGCCGCGGCCGAAAGCCTGCGGACCTTCGAGTGCATGGTCTACGCCAATCCGCTGCGCGACAGCTTCACCACACCGGTCGTTGGCGAAGGGCATCAGCTCGTCGACGGTATGCTCGACGTGCCGCAAGGTCCCGGCCTCGGCATCGAAATCGACCGCGAGATGCTCGCGCGCCACCGTATCGCCTGAGCATCATGGCCAGTCGCACGCCCCTCTCTGCCCTCGCCCTCGTCAGCCCGGTCCAGCTGATGGTTGGCGGTATCATCTTCCTGCCGGCGATCTATGTGTTCTGGCTCAGCCTGAACCAATCCTCCTTCGGTCAGGCAGCCAGCTTCGTCGGCCTCGCCAACTACGCCAAGGTGCTCGGCGACCCGTATTTCTGGCGGGCGTTGATCAACACGGTCATCGTCGTCGCCGTCGTCGTGCATGTCGAGCTGCTGCTCGGCCTGCTCATGGCGCTGTTCTTCGCCTCGGGGGTGCCCTTCCGGGCGCTCCTGCTCGCCATCGTGCTTGCGCCCTACGCGGTCAGCGAGGTCTCGGCGGTGGTGATGTGGCGCTATCTGTTCGAGCCCGATGTCGGGATGATGAGCCAGGCGCTCGCCTGGTTCGGCTTGCCACCGATCGAATGGGCGGTGAAGCCGTCGCATGGCCTTTTCATGGTCTCGTTGCTCTCGATCTGGCTGCACCTGCCATTCAGCTTCATCATCATCTACGCCGCAAGACTCTCCGTCCCGGACGAGCTCTACGAGGCCGGCGCCATCGATGGTGCAACGGGTTGGACCGCATTCCGCCGCATCACCTTGCCGCTCCTGATGCCGGCGCTGCTGATCGCCGCCCTGTTCCGCTACATCTTCGCCTTCCGGCTGTTCTCCGAGGTCTGGCTGATGACCGGCGGAGGTCCCGCACGCACCACCGAGGTGATGGCCGTCTATCTCTATCTCGAGGCGTTCCGGTACAACTCCTTCGGTGCTGCGGCCGCGACCGGCTGGTTGCTGGTGCTCGCCTCGCTCCTGCTTGCGCTGTTCTACCTGCGCTCTCTCTACCGGGAGATGTTCAGAAAACATGCCTAAGCGCTCATTCCCCCTTGCGGTCCTGAAGGGCTTTGGCGTCCTCGCGATCGCCGCCTGGTCGATCCTGCCGATCGCGCTGATCGTGATGTCGTCCTTCAAGTCGGACCGGGACATCTTCTCGTTAACCTCGCGGTTCAGCTTCACGCCGACGCTCGCCAATTACGAGCTGCTCTGGAGCCGCTGGGGCGACTTCTTCCACGGGCTCTGGAACAGTTTCCTGGTTACGTCCGGAGCGACCGTGCTTGCCGTCACGGTTTCACTGCTCGCCGGCTTCGCCTATTCCCGTCACGCCAGCCGGGGCCTGCAGGCCAGCGCCTTCTTCCTGATCTTCATCCGCCTGATCCCGCCGATCGTGATCACGCTGCCGCTCTTTCCGGTGGTCAACTGGCTCGGGCTCAACGACACGCATCTCATCCTGATCGTGCTCTACGCCACCTTCTTCGTCTCGCTCGGCACCATCGTGATGCGCACGTTCATCGACCAGATCCCGCGTGAACTCGACGAGGCGGCGATGATCGACGGGGCCTCGCAGTTCCAGATCATCAGGCGCGTCATCTTCCCGCTGGCCGCGCAAGGCATGCTGGCGGTCGCGGTCTTCGTCATCGTCTACGCTTGGAACGAATTCCTCTTCGCCTTCATCTTCACCACGACCAAGGCCAAGACCGCGCCGCTGGTCGTCGCCGAGATGATCGGCGCGGTCGAGGGCGTCGAATGGGGCGTGCTCTTCGCCGCCTCCGCCGTCCAGCTGCTGCCGGTGCTCGCCTTCGTCATCCTCATGCAGAAGCACCTCGTCGCGGGCCTGACCGCCGGCGCGGTGAAGGGGTAAGCCCAATGACCGCGACCAGCTCCCAACTCGATGACATGCGCCGTGCGATCCGCGAGGCGGATCCGCAACTCAGTCGCTTCGATCCCTTGCCTCGCATCATCTGCCTCGACGATTTCGACCGCGGCATGTGCGGCTGGACCCAGCTCGTTGGCAATTACGAGGACACGCTGGACGCCATGCTGCCGGGCTATGCCCAGCATTCGCACGCCATGCTCTCGACGCTGCCAAACTGGGATTTCGGTTCGCATGGCGGCGTCGACGGCTCCTATGCGCTGAAGATCGCGACACGGCCGAAGAAGGGCGCGCAGAACGTCGCAATCAAGCGCCTGACCTTCCGCAAACCCGGACCGATTCGTCTCGAGGCCTATTTCAGCTTCAAGCCGGAAGCGACGGAACTGCAGCTCTCCGAAACCGACATCCGCTCGTTCGGCTTCCTCTACGATCTCCAAGTCGGCGACCAGCATGGCGCCGGCGGCGAGCGCGTGATGCCGCATCTGCGCTTTCTCAATGCGCTCGACGGCGAGCATGTCCAGAAATGGCAGTTCAAGCGCCGCACCACGCCGATCAAGCCGATCGGCTCCGCCGGCAAGACGATCTCGCATTACCATCTCTCGCCGGACGACTGGGAGGATCTGCCGGGCGGCGAGCAGCGGCTCTGCTACAACGAGATTCCGACCAAGGTGAACTGGCACTATCTGCGTTTCGACTTCGATCTGGCGACGATGCGCGCCACCGGCTTCCAGGTGAACGACCGCAGCTTGGACATGAGCAGCTATGAGTCGATCCGCATCCCGGCGATGAAGAACCTCTGGTGCATGCTCAATCTCGGCTTCTTCGCCGAAACCGACTCCGACAAGCGCGCCTTCGCCTATCTCGATTCCGTTTGCCTGTCGGGAGATTTCTGATGCTGCCCGAGAACCTCACCGCCATCGTCGCCCGCAACGAAACCTGGACGGGCGAGGCCGCAACCGAGCCCTACGAGGCCGGCTGGGCCAAGGAAGCCATCATCTTCGTGCGGGCCCTCAAGCCACCGAAGGGTGCGCTGCCGCAGGCCCGCATCGAGATTTCGGCCGACGGGCTGCATTGGGCCCCGGAAGGTTCGCTCTTCGATCTGCCTGCGCGCGAGAACGCCGTGACCTTCCAGCGGCTCGCGCATTTCGGGAACTTCCTGCGTGTTGCGGTCTCGCTGCCGGCGGGAGCGGAAATCACCGTGCTGGTGAGCCTGCACCTAAAAGCGTGACGCACCGACAGTCACCAGAGCCTGCGATCCGCGGGATAGGCATCAATCCGGCCAACGCCTGAGATAGGCTGCCCGACGGCTTCGGCGTTCCTCCAGCGGCGTGGCGATGATCTCATTGCTGCGCAGGGCGGCGCCAAGCTCGGCGGCCAGTCGATCGGCGACGATATTCTCCTGGCCTGGGTGAAGGTTACAGGGGTCGAGATAGAAGAATCCGTGCTCGACCTCGTGATCGCGCACAATAACTGGCGGCTCCCCGCGTGCGAGCGCATCGGCGAGGTCCCAGGCCGTGATATGGGCGGCCTGCGGTTCGACCGAGAGCTTGATCCTGTCGAGCGGGTTGTCGGTCGGATCAGGCTCAATCTCGACACGGATCCCCGGCCTCTCGGCCAGTCGTTCGCGCCACAGCGCAAGCGCGGCCTGTTCGCGCTCCCGGATGCCGGCATGGTCGCGCGTCTCCCATGCTTCCAGGGCAGCGATGGTGCCGACGATGCTCTCCTTGCCGACTTTCATGCCGCGGCCGATGCCGCCGTTCTGAAGAAATGCCGCGCGCACGAGGTCCTTGCGACCGGCGACGATTCCGGCTGTCGGGCCACCGAGAAACTTGTGAGCCGAATACAGCGCAATGTCCGCGCCTGCGGCCAGGAAGCGCTGGAGGTCGTATTCCGAAGCGGCATCGACGATGACCGGCACCCCCCTTGCCCGGCAAATGGCGGCGAACTCCTCGAGCGGGAGCTGCCCATAGCTGACCGTATGATGGGACACGACATAGACCGCAGCGGCGGTCCGTTCCGAGATCGCTCCGGCCAGTTGATAGGGCCGTACGCTCGTGGCCTGCCCGACCGGCACTACCCTGGCGCCAGCGAGCGCAATGCCTTGTTCGACGGGAGCGCCGTAGCTCACCATATGCCCGGTCATGATCAGGACTTCGTCCTTCAGGCCCGTCGTGTCCGGCAGTCGTTCGACGGCATAGAGGTCACTGCCCGTCATCGCCCCGGCCACGGCAAGCGTGATGCCGGCCGAGCAGGAAGCCGTGACGAATCCAGCCTCGGCTCCGCACAATCTGGCGATGACGCCGCTGGCGACCTTCTGAAGTTCGTCGACTTCGACGAATTGCGGCATGACCCCAGCCATCGCCTCGATGGCCTGCGGCACGATGATCGAGGCGCCGAGCCCCGTCATCGTTCCCGACACATTGATGATCGCACGGAGACCGAGCGCCTTTCGGGTATCGGGCTTGTTCATGGCGTTCCTCCGGAAGCATGGTTACGGTAAGGGGTCCGCGGAATCGCGTGACGGAGAGCTGGCAGATGAAGGACAGTGAGATGGGCGTGGCGTCCGCGCCCTCCGCCACTGGGCCGCGGCGCACGCGGGTCAGCGGAATCGAGCGATCGGTCCAGATCCTTGACTATCTCCAGGAGACGGCGCGGCCGGCGACCGGATACGATATCGCCCGCGCGGTCGGAGCGCCGCTGTCCACGGTCTATTCGATCGTCGAGGAACTGGTCGCCAGGGACCTGCTTTCGCGCAATGGCAGCGTGGTCTGGCTCGGCCCCAAACTCTATCACTACGGCCTCGCCTACGCGCGCGATCTTGAGATCATCACGGTCGCCACCCACGAGATGCATGTGCTCTCTCGCGAGGTCGGTGAGACAGTCCAGATCTGCGGCCGTGACGGCGACATGATGGTGGTGGAGGCGATGGCCGAGGGGCCCGGCCACTTCAAGGTCACATCGCGGATCGGAACCCGGGTGCCCCTGAACTGGACCGCCTCGGGCCGGCTTCTGGTCGCCCATCTCGATTTTCAGGACCGGGTGGCGCTGTTCCGGCGCTGCGCCAAGGCCTCGCCAACGGGGCGGGCAACGGTCGACCCGGTCGCGCTCGCCGAGCAATCCGACGAAGCACTGTCCGCCGGCATCGCCGTGCAGGCTGGCGAATCCGACTATGCCGTGGCCTGCGTCGCGGCACCGGTGCGCAACAATTCCGGAGATTGCGTGATCACCATCTCGATCGTGCTGCCGGAATTCAAGGTCCAGGAGGAGCCCTCCCGCTTCGCCGATGCAGTCCGGAGCGCGGCACAGCGCATCGAAGCAAGCCTTGGCTGGCAATTCAGGCAGTAGCATCATGAGACCGCGACGACCGCTTCGATCTCCACGGTGATGCGGCGCGGCAGCGAGCCGAACCCGACGGCTGAACGCGCGTGCCGGCCAGCATCGCCAAAGACCGCGACGAAGAGGTCCGAGCAGCCATTGATGACGGCGGGATGGTCGGTGAAGTCCGGCGTGGCGTTGACCATGCCGAGCACCTTGACGATGCGCCTGACCTTTCGAAGGTCCCCCAGTGCCGTGTGCAGCACCGCGATGAGGTTCAGCCCCGTCAGGCGTGCATGAGCATACGCCTCCTCGACCGAGACGTCGGCGCCGACCTTGCCCGTGTGGATGCGACCGTCCTCATGCGTCGGCCCCTGACCCGACAGGTAGAGCAGCGTACCTTCCCGGACATGGGTCGTGAAATTGCCGATCGGTGTCGGCACTTGCGGCAATTCAAGACCAAGTTGTGCCAGCTTCTCATAGGGCGACATCGCAAGATCGGAGGGAGGAGCAAGATCGGATGGAGGCGGCATCGCTGAACTCGGTCGGAATGGGTGTCAGGGCGCCAGCAGCCGCTCAATGAGCATGCCGAAAGGCGGCGAAGCGCGAGAGGAAAGCCCGCAATCGTTCGTTCGACTGTTCATCGAAGACGGCCTTCGGCGGCGCGTCGATCGCGATCAGTCCCTGGTCGGTGAACACCACGCGGTCGGCGACTTCCCTGGCGAAGGCCATTTCATGGGTGACGAGGATCATCGTCCGGCCCTCCGCGGCCAGTTCCTGGACGACCTCCAGCACCTCGCCGACAAGCTCGGGATCGAGCGCGGAGGTTATCTCGTCGAGCAGCAGGACCTTCGGCTCGATCGCAACCGCTCGCGCGATACCGACCCGCTGCTGCTGCCCACCGGACAATTGCGAGGGCAGCGCGTCGAGCTTCTCGGAGAGGCCGACGCGCACGAGCCATTTCTCGGCAATCTGCCTTGCCTCGCCCTTGCTCTTGCCGCGCGACTTCATCAGCCCGAGCATGACGTTCTGGGCCGCCGTCAGATGCGGAAACAGGTTGAACTGCTGGAAGACCATTGCCGCATCGACCCGGATGCTGGCGAGTTCCCGGTCACTGCGCCGACGGCGGCCGGCGCCGTCATCCCGATAGCCGACTTCCACTCCATCGATCCGGACCGAGCCGCCATCATATTCCTCGAGGAAGTTGATGCAGCGCAGCAAGGTCGTCTTGCCACTTCCGGATGGGCCGATGACGGCGATCACCTGTCCCTTGCCGACATCCAGATCGATGCCCTTCAGCACCTGGTGCGCGCCGAAGGACTTGGTCAGGCCCTTGATGCGGATCACCGGCTCGTCGGGCGTCTCGATCATGATCGTCCTTCCGCTCAGATGAAACGCTTTTCGAGACGCCGGCTCAGCGTCGAAAGCGGATAGTTGATGGCGAAATACATCAGCGCCCCCATCACATAGAGCGGCAACGCTACATGGGTGCGTCCAATCACCTGCTGCAGCGCGAGCATCAGGTCGACGATCCCCAGCAGGGAGACGAGCGAGGAGCCCTTCACCGTATCGACGACGCTGTTGACGAAGGGAGGCAGGAAGCGTCGGATCGCCTGCGGTGCAAGCACATGGACGAAGCGGTCGAGGAGGCCGAGCCCGATGGACTTCGCCGCTTCCGTCTGCCCTCTGGGGATGGACTGGAAGGCGCCGCGGGTGATTTCAATGACCTGGGCGGACTTGAAGGCGGTCAATGCCACAATCGCGGCGGTCAGGCTCGGCAGGTTCACCTTGATGGCCGGCAGCCCGTAATAGACGAAATAGAGCAACACCAGGATCGGTACGCCGCGCACGAAATCGGCATAGATCCGGATCGGAAACCGCGCCCAGAGCGGGCCGAAAGCGAGCACGCAACCGAGCGGGACACCGATCAACAGCGAGAGCGCGATCACGCCGGCCGAGACCAGGAGCGTGATGCGCAGGCCATCGAGCAGAAACGGAAGCGTCTGCAGGAACAACGTCATGGCCGCTCACCGCGTGATGGCATAGCGCCGCTCGGCCAGCCGCAACAGCAGCAGGATGGCGTAGCTGGTGACCAGATAGATCGGCGTCGCGAGCAGATAGACCTCGACCGTCCGGAAGGTCTGCGTCTCGATCCAGCGCATGCCGTAAGCCAGTTCAGGGACGGCGATCGCGGAGGCGATCGAGGTGTCCTTGAACAGCGAGACATAGGTGTTCGAGAGCGATGGCAGGGCGATGCGCAGCGCCGTCGGCAGCCGGACATGGACGAGCACGCCCGCTGGCGTAAGACCGATCGCCTTGCCAGCCTCGATCAGCCCTTTCGGCACGGCTTCGAAGCCGGCGCGCAGGACCTCGACCAGATAGGCGCCGGAATAGATCGCCAGCGTCACCACGAACGAGGTCGTGGCGTCATATTGCAGATCGATCGCGCTCGGCACGCCGTAGAAGACGAGATAGACGAGCAGCAGCAGCGGGACGTTGCGGATGAACTCGACATAGCCCCGGATGAACGGCCTGGCCCAGCGTGGCCCGTCCATTTCGACGAGCGCCAGAACCAGCCCGATCACCATGCCGATCGCGATCGTCGCGATCGCGAGTTCGATGCTGAGCAGGAGACCGTCGAACAGCTTCGCGGCGTAGCGCCAGACGATCGCGAAGTTGAAGTGGTAGTTCGTCATGCCGGGAGACGTCTCGTCACGGGCCGTGCAGGCGACTTCGCCGCCCTGCCGCGCGCCAGCGGCGAGCGCAGGGGTCGGCGAAGCGCGACCGCGAAAGCCGCCGTCAGAATTTCGGCAGCCCCGTCTCGCGGACTGGCGGCGTCAGACCAAAATAATCGCTGATCGCGACATCGAAAATCTCGTTCTGGTGGCCGTACATGGCGATCCCGAAGGTGGTGTCGACGAAGCGCACCCAGTCCGGATCGCCCTGGCGCATGGCCGCGCCGTACAGCATGGAGTTCCAGGACTTGCCGGCATCGGCATATTTATCGGGGTGGCGCTTCGCGAGCCACCAGACGGTCGAGAGATCGACGGCGGCGGCATCGGCACGCTTTGAATCGAGCGCAAGGACGACATTGGCCTGGCTGTCGAGCTGCATGACCGTCGCCTGCGGCAGGACCTTCTTCACCGACGCTTCGGCATCGACGTTCTGCAGGATGGAGACCCGTGCACCCGATCCTGCCTTGAGCAGGGCGTCGAAGCTCTTCTTGTCGCTGTCGGGGCGCGTCAGCAGGGCGATGCCCTCGACATAATAGGGTCGGGAGAACGCGACGAGCTGCGCCCGCGCCGGTGACATCGTCATGAACTGGATGACGATGTCGACCTTCCCGGTATTGATGTTGGGAATGCGTTGAGCCGCATCCTGCCTGACGAACTCGACCTTCTTGTCGTCGTCGAAGAGCCCCTTGGCGAGGATCCGCCCCATGGCGATGTCCATGCCGACGAGCTGTCCCTTCTCATCCTCGAAATGCCAGGGCGCATTGGTCGAGCCCGTGCCGACGATGAGCTTGCCCCGGTCGAGAACGGTGCGCAGCAGGCTGTTGGGAGCGGCTTGTGCCGCCGCCTGCCTGGCTGAACTGGACGCTGCCGCAAGTGCAAGGCCACCGACAAGGCCGGCCTTGAGCAGGTTTCGTTTGCTGTCGACGACGTCTGTCATAGCGGCACGCTCCCCTTATGCGAGGCGGTCGCCTCGTATGGATTTATTCTATAATTACAGAATAAGAAGCATAATTATGTTAGCCTAGTTTTGATCGACAGAGCCTGTCAAGCGACGTCCAGAGGCGCCGAGGGAAGCGGCGCAACGAGACGGGGAGC
This sequence comes from Allobosea sp. 05T433, assembly GCF_056396065.1. Classification (NCBI taxonomy): domain Bacteria; kingdom Pseudomonadati; phylum Pseudomonadota; class Alphaproteobacteria; order Hyphomicrobiales; family Alloboseaceae; genus Allobosea; species Allobosea sp. 05T433. The sequence continues at coordinate 244,017 of NZ_JBFTKS010000008.1, forward strand.
AGATTGCTGGGGCATCTCCAATGGTGTTCGGCCGCTGGATTGGACCCCGAGGCCAGACCTGCGAGTGGCGGCGTTCAACGCCGGGTTCGACACAACGAAGCCGCCGCAATCACCGCGCTGTGTCGTCGGGCCTCTTCTCCCGGACCAGCGCTTGATCGCTCGAGCCCGGAACGTCGCAGAAGCCGAGCCAGAGACGATCACCGCTAGGAAACGATCGCGACGGTCGCCGCATTGCTTGCGCGGACAAGGTCGTCCGGCGCCAGCTTGACCTGCAGGCCACGTAACCCTCCATTGACGAAGACATATGGCTCGGAGACGGCCGTGATCTCGACAAGGGTCCTCAGCTTGCGCTTCTGACCGAATGGGCTGACGCCGCCGACCTTATACCCCGTCAGGCGCTCGGCATCGCTCGGCGCCAGCATACGCGCGCTCTTGCCTCCAACGGCCGCGGCCACCCTCTTCATGCTTGCCTCGCAGTCTGATGGGAGAACCAGACAAACGGGTATGTTGTCGACCTGCGCAATCAATGTCTTCAAGACCCGACCGGGTGGTTCACCCAGGGACTGGGCCGCCTGAAGACCGACGCGATCGCTATTGGGGTCGTATTCATAGGTTCGGAGTTCGAAGGAAACGCCGCCCGCTTTCAACACGGCCGTGGCAGGTGTGGATTGTCCCATAGCCCTCAAACCCTGGTGCTTTGGCCGCGATTGCGGCCCGCGCCGAAACGCCCCCTCCCTATAGAAATCCCGCGCCCCGAGAGACATCCCCATCTGCTGGGCCCATGAGGCACCAAGGGCTTCACTGGAGGCGGCCGTTTCGATGCGCGCGTCTGCTCCGCAGACCAGGACGAAGCCGCCCCCTTGGAAGCATCCGCGGCGAGCTTCGCGACAGCGTCACACCCTCTTGAAACCCCAACCGTCCAAACTAGTTTTCTGGGATCAGCCACGGAAGGAGAGATCCGATGACCGCGGTGACTGAACTCAAACCGGAAACGCACAGCGTCTGCATCACCTGCCATGAGGATTACCGGTATGCGCTTCTGCGCATCGGCCAGATCGAGGATGCGCAGCCCAATTCGGCGAAAGCCCTCGAATTGCAAGCTCTGAGGGCCGCGATCGTCGACTATGAGACGCGCAAGGCATTGCACGCGAAGGGACCAGAGGTGACGGCCGCGAGGTGACAGGCTCCGCAATCAGCTGAACATCGCCCACGCCGTCGAACACGTCCAACGACTGATCGGCTGCATCAAGGGTTCTGGCGGGGAGAGCGTGTTAACCGGCCTCGTCGTCACATTGGCCGCTCGCGAGGACCACGGTGCCGGGGGCACGTGGCGAGGCGGCTGTGAATACGTTGTAAGTTGATATCGAATGACGAACACAGATCAAAGAACGGGGGTGAGAGAATGCCGCAGAAGCCGACGCGCGAGTTTGCAGTGATCAAAGTGAAGCACGTTACAGTCAGCGCAGACACGACACTGGGCGCCGTAATCGCCTTGGAAGTCGATGGGAAGAACGAAATCTCCCTCTTCATGGTGCCAGAAGTTCTCGCCTCGCTGGAGGCCATGCTGGCCAAGGCCAGTCTCGAACAGGCGCGTCACCACCCAGTTCAGTAGGCCGCCGCACGCCCTCTCACCAGAATAAACCGGGACTGCAAGCATCGGAATTGAGCGAACCACCGCAACGAGTATTGCAAATAGAACGTTCGGCAGGTTAAATGAGACCTAGGCGCAATATTCTGATTTGGGAAAAGCCATGGCCAACGAAGATGAAAATTATATTGATCTGACGGCGATGGTTATTTCGGCCTACGTCGCACATAACAATGTCCCTCGCAGCGATCTCGTTGGCTTGATTGCGAGCACGTATTCAGCGTTCGCGCAGCTCGACGCCAAATCCGAAGCTGCGCCGCCACCGGTCGCGCTCGTACCGGCCGTTCCGATCAAGAAGTCGGTCACGCCGGACGCCATCATCTGCCTGGAAGACGGCAAATCGTTCAAATCCCTCAGGCGTCATCTGGGTACGGCCTACAATCTCACTCCTGAGCAATATCGCACCAAGTGGGGCTTGCCCTCAGACTATCCGATGGTCGCACCGAACTATTCCGAGGCCCGGGCCGCCCTTGCAAAGGCATCGGGCCTGGGTCGCAAGGCCAAGGTGGTCCCGGCCGCACCCGTCGTCGCGAAGCCACCGCGCGCCAAGCGCGGCCCGCGCTCAGGCTCCAGCGCCTGACCCGGCCGCGAAGCTGACGGCCGTTGGCGCCTGCCGTTTCGGCGCTTTCGGGACTGGATATTTCTGGATCACCGCAGCCATTTTGGAGCGCGGGCGATCCAGAAGTCCGCAATTGTCCCCCTGGTCGCTTGCACGCCGATGTTATTGCTTGTCGGCGCTGGATAGGTTGACGGCTGCCTCAACCGGCGTGGCGGTGTCGATGCTGACGATGACCGACATGCCGGGCGCCAGATCCTCGGTCAAAGGCTGGCCGTGATCGATCGCGATCCGCACCGGCAGCCGCTGCGCAATCTTGGTAAAATTGCCGGTCGCATTGTCGGCCTTCAGGATGCTGAACTCGGAGCCCGTGGCTGGCGAGAACTCCTGGACATGCCCGGTCAACGAGGCGTGATGCAGCGCATCGACCGTAAAGGTCACCGGCTGGCCGATCTTCATCCCGGAGAGCTGGTTTTCCTTGAAGTTCGCGATCACCCATTTCCTGGCCGGAACCAGCGACGCCAGTTGCGTGCCAACAGCAACATATTGCCCGAGCCGCACGCCGATCTCGCCCATCTTGCCGTCCTGCGGCGCCAGGATGCGGGTGTTCTGCAGATCGATCGCGGCCAATTGCACTGCTGCCTCGGCATTGCGCACGGCTGCCTCCAGCCCGGCGCGCCCGACGATGATGGACTGCCGATCCTGCCGGGCGACATCGAGGGCCGCTTCGGCCTGGCGTAGGCTGGCGCGGGCCTGGTCGAGCACCAGACTGGCCTGATCGGCCGCGCTCTGCGTCGAAATCCCCTTCTCGCGCAGGGCGAGGATGCGCCCGGCATTGGCTTCCGCGGTTTCGACCGCCGCCTGCGCACTGGCGATCTGGGCTTCTCCGGAGCGCAGGCGCGCTTCGGCAGCGCGCTGCGATTGATCGGCATTGGCGAGATTGGCCCGCTGGCCGGCAAGAGTGGCCTGCGCCTGCCGCACACGCTGCTCGTAGATCCGGTCGTCGATCTGCACGATGAGATCACCAGCCTTCACCGTTTCGAAGTCCTGAACCGCGACTTTCTTCACATAGCCCGCCAATTGCGGGCTGATGATCGTGACCTGGCCTTTGACATAGGCATTCTCCGTGCTCTCGACCGAGCTGGCGAAGGGCGGCAGCCGCCAGGCGTAAAGCACGAGCAGCACACCGCCTGCGGCGACCAGCAGCGCAATCAGGGTTCCAGGTGAGCGAATGGCTTTCGACATGATGGCTGGTTTCGGTTCAGAGGGCTTCGGCCGGGCGTAAGAAGAACTTGGCGCTGCGCAGTCTTGCGTAGAGCAGATGGATGATCAGTCCGCCGAGCGCGGCTCCTGCCAGGGCCGCGATGAGCAGGAATGCGTCGTTATAGGCGAGGATATTGGCTTCGCGGCTGGCCTGCTGGGCGAACAGGGCGACGCCCTCGGCATTCAGCAGCCGCCCGTCGGTGAGCAGCTTTCCATAGACTGCCGAAAGCTGCCTCACCCGCTCCGCCACCGCCGGGTCGGACAGCGAGAAATGTTCGACGAGAAGGCTGGAATGGAACTTCTCGCGGAGCGTGACGAAGCTGCCGAAGAAAGCCGAACCGATCAGGCCGCCCAGACTCTGCGTGAAAAGGAAAACCACGATGAAGCTGGTAATAAAGGCCGGCCCCTGCCGGAGCGCAGCCATGAGACCGGTCAGCATCGCCGGAGGCAGGAACAGCGCGCCGCCAAACGCGATCAGGGCCTGGCTCAGATACATGTTGTCCGGCCGCGTCAGATTGGTCGCCTGACTATCCATGGCGGCACCGGCGCAAATGCAGAGCAGCGCGACGCCATGCAGCAGCGGCACGCGCTCGAGCTTGAGAGTGGCGCCGCAAAGGAGCCCGCCGCACAGCGAAGCCAGCAGGATCACCACATATAGCCCCCTGCTCTGCTCATTGAGCAGGCCAAGATTCTGGAACAGGGCGAGTGCACCCGAAGTCTGCTCGGACAGCACGATGCGGAAGACCAGCAGCACCGTCGTGATATGGAGCATTTCCCGGCTCATCAGCCAGCGCACATTCAGCAGCGGCGTCTCGCGATTGATCTCGATTGCCACCGCAAGCCCGAGCGACAGGATTGCCAGGGCAAGGCACCAGCCGATCCAGGGTGCTTCCAGCCACCAGACCAGGCGGCCCATCACCAGGATGACCGCGAGCAGGCCAAAGCCGATCGCGATCAAGGGGTAGCTGATGAAATCCAGCCGCTGCAGGACCTTCGCATGGGGAATCGGCGTCAGTGGCAGATAGAAAATCACGGCAAGCGAAATCAGCGCGAGGCCGATCGCCATCGTATAGAGGCCCTGCCATTGACCGATATCGAGCAGCATCGGCGAGATCAGCCGCGCCAGCGTAGGGGTGATCGCGGAGCAGGTCAGCGTCAGGCTCAAGCCCCATGACATCTTCCTGGCCGGAGGAAAGGCCTCGAGCATGTAGAGGAAGCCGAGTGTCGATATCGGCGAGGCGGCCATGCCCGCGAGGAAGCGGACCCCGATCGCCGAATGCAGATCATGCGCGATGAGATGCAGAAGCGAGGCGGCGACGAAGATGCAGATGCCGAGCTCGGCGAAACGGCGCAGCCCGAACTGCGTCCGGACCTTGGTCAGGATCAGGGTCAGGCTGACATTCGGCGCCATATAGGCGGCGATCAGCCAATTGATCTCAAGCTGCGTCGCGCCGAAGGCACCCTGGATTTGATTGGTATTGGCAGCGACGAAGTTCATGCCGAGGCCCTGCGTGCCAATCAGAAGGGCGGCGGCCGCGACATAGGCCGCGGCGACGGCAAAGGGCTTTGCCGGCAGCAGAGCCGAGCTCTCAGGGGCGGGAGGCTCTTGGACTGTCGCAGGCGGATGATCCGCCTGGCCTTCGGGCCGCGCTTCCGCTTCGTCGGTCATTGCCACGGCCATGGGCCTCAGGACGCCGGCTCCATATTGCGGATCATCTGCCGAAGCACGCGGATCGCGATCTCGAGTTCGGCAGGATCGATCTCGCGCAACACGTCGCGGCCGATCTCGCCGGAGATCTCCTCGATCTCCTCGACCTGATGCTGCGCGGCGGGGGTCAGGCTGATCTGTTTCGCCCGCCGATCGCCGTCGATGGCGCTTCGCTCGATCAGGCCGTTCTTCTCCATCCCGTCGAGCAGGCGCACGACGGTCGGGCCCTCGACCTCCAGCAGACTGGCGAGTTCCGTCTGATTGATCGCCGGACAGCGCGAGAGATGAAGCAACGCGCGCGCGCGCGACAAGGTCAGGCCGCGCTGGCGCACAAGGCGATCGAACAGGGTTCGCAATTTGCGGCCGGCCGTCGACAGCTCCGTCAGGAAGCTGCGCTCGAATCCAGGTTGGGCATCGTCCATAGAACGCATATATGTAGTATGCTATCTATTAGTCAAGCACCCAACCAAAAAAAAGACATTCGGACGAGCCCAGGCGCAGGCCGACAATCCGTCGGGGATACCCGAGGCTATGAGCGCAGCGGTTTTCCTTGCCCAGCCGGTAGACTATTTCCGACACAGCTCTATAATTGTCGACAATAGGCAATAATTCGAACGCAAGGACGGAGCCGTCTGATGAAAACCTACAGGATTGCCGCCATTCCCGGCGACGGGATCGGCGCCGAGGTGATCGAGGCGGGTCTCGAAGTCCTGTCGCTCTGCGCCGCCCGGTCCGGCAGTTTCGCGTTCGACTTCACCCATTTCGATTGGGGTTCGGACTACTTCAAGCGCCATGGCCGGATGATGCCCGAAGACGGGCTCGACCGCATCCGCGATTGCGACGCGATCTATTTCGGTGCCGTCGGCGCGCCCGATGTGCCCGATCATGTCACCCTATGGGGCCTGAGGCTGGCCATCTGTCAGCCCTTCGACCAATACGCGAATGTGCGCCCGACGCGCATCCTGCCGGGCATCGAGCCGCCCCTGCGCGGCGTGGCTCCGGATGATCTCGACTGGGTGATCGTGCGCGAGAATTCGGAGGGCGAATATGCCGGCCAGGGCGGGCGCTCGCATCGCGGGCAACCCGAGGAGATCGCGACCGAGGTCTCGATCTTCACCCGCGGCGGGGTCACGCGCATCATGCGCTTCGCCTTCGAAATGGCGCGCTCTCGTCCCCGCAAACTCTTGACCGTCGTCACCAAGTCGAACGCACAGCGCCACGGCATGGTGATGTGGGATGAGATCGCCGCCGAAGTGGCGCGCGAGTTTCCCGACGTGACCTGGGACAAGATGCTGGTCGACGCCATGACCATCCGCATGACACTGAAGCCGCGGAGCCTCGACACGATCGTCGCGACGAATCTTCATGCCGACATCCTGTCCGACCTCGCCGCAGCCCTCGCCGGCTCGATCGGCATTGCCCCCACCGCCAATCTCGACCCCGAGCGCCGCTTTCCCTCGATGTTCGAGCCGATCCACGGCTCCGCCTTCGACATCACCGGCAAGGGCATTGCCAATCCGATCGCCAGCTTCTGGTCCGCCGTGATGATGCTCGACCATCTCGGCGAGGCGGACGCAGCCGCGCGGCTGATGCGCGCAATCGAGCGCGTCACGGCTGACCCGGCAAACCACACGCCGGATCTCGGCGGCGCGGCGACCACGCGCTCGGTGACTGATGCAGTGCTGGAGGCGCTCCGCGGCGACAATCTCGCTCACGCCGCCAGCTGACCGGCGCCCTGCGGATAGCGGCATCGTCGCGACCCGCCCGGCGGTTCAGGCGGCGACGCGGACTGTCGCCAGTCGGCTCGCAAGTTCGACGGCGCTCTGGAGCGCGCCGGGCGAGGCCACTCCCTGGCCGACAATGTCGAATGCTGTGCCATGCGCTGGCGTCGTGAAGACGACATCGAGCCCCGCCGTCACCGTGACGCCGCGATTGAAGCCCCTGAGCTTCGTCGCGATCTGGCCCTGGTCGTGATACATGGCCACAACGCTGTCGAATTCGCCGGCGAAGGCACGAATATAGACCGTATCGGCCGGATAGGGCCCGGTGCAGCTGATGCCTCCAGCCGCGATCCGCTCCACGGTCGGCCGGATTAGCTCGATCTCGTCGCGGCCGAACAGGCCGTTCTCGCCGGCGTGAGGATTGAGTGCGGCCACCGCGATGCGCGGGCTGACGATCCCGGCGCGCTTCATCATCCGGTCGACGAGTTCGACCGCATCGGTGATCGCGCGCGCATCGATCAGGTCGAGGGCTTCGCGCAGCGAGACATGCGACGTCACCCGCGACATCCACTGGCCGTCGAGCACGTTCATTTCCGAGAAATAGCCGTGATGCCTGAGCAGATGCGCGAACAACTTGTGCTCGTCGGGAAAGCGCCAGCCACCTGCGAACATCGCGGCCTTGTTCAGCGGCGCGAAGGTGATCGCATCGAGCTCCCCGGCCTGCGCCATGCTGATCGCACGGGCCAGCGTCTCGCCTGTGATCCGGCCGGATTCCGCCGATATCTGCCCGCGCCCGAGTTGAGCCGGATCGGCATTGCCGAGATCGACGAGCGGGATCTCGGGAGCATCCCAGTCGATCTCGTCGCGTTCAGTCACGCCGGTCCAACGGAGCTGAACACCGGCATCGCGCGCGCCCTGCTCCAGCACGCGACGATCACCAATCGCAACGAGCCGGACATGCTCGCGATAGCGGCCTGCGGCGAGAACCTTGGCCGCGATCTCGGGACCGATGCCGGTCGCGTCTCCGAAGAGGAAGCCGAGGCGAGGCTTATCCTGCATGGCGGCCATGACGTCCCTCAGATTCAAGATGCTTATTGTCGACAATATGATATTCATCGCATGGGATCCGATGAGGAGCAATGCCGATGATGCTGGAACGATCAGAACCCGGGGCGAACCTGCCGCCACTCCTGCCGCATGGCACCGTGCTGATGGCAGGATTCGAGCGGCGTAAACTGCGCACCCGCGGTGCCGAAATCGAGGTGGCCATAGCCGGAAGCGGGCCGCCCTTGCTGCTGATCCACGGCAACCCGCTCAATCTGTCGAGCTGGCACAAGATTGCGCCATCGCTGGCTCAGAGCTTCACGGTGGTCGCGACCGACCTGCGCGGGTATGGCGACAGCTCCAAGCCCGACGGCGGAGAGGATCATGCAGGCTACAGTTTCCGCGCGATGGGCGAGGACAATTTCGACGTGATGGACGCGCTCGGATTCGACCGTTTCGCAGTCGCCGGGCACGACCGGGGCGCGCGCGTCGCCTTCCGCATGGCTCTCGACCAGCCGGACCGCGTCACCGCGCTGGCCGCTCTCGACATCGTGCCGACCCATCATGTCCTGACCAATGTCAGCCTCGGCTGGGGGCTTGAATCCTACCACTGGTTCTTCATGGCGCAGAAAGCGCCGTTTCCCGAGCGGCTGATCTGCGCCGATCTCGACTATTACATCCGCTACAAGCTCAACAAGAAGGGTGTCGGGCTCGAGATCTTCACGCCCGAGGCGCTGGCTGACTACGCGCGCTGCACGACCCCGGAGCAGATTCACGCCGTCTGCGAAGATTATCGCGCCACCGTGACCCTCGACCTTGCCATGGACACGGCGGATTACGGCAAGCGCAAGATCGCCTGCCCCGTCCTCGTCCTGTGGGGCTCGAACAGCCATTGCGGCCGGCATTTCAAGCCGCTCGAAGCCTGGCAGGAATGGGCGGACGGCGTGCGCGGCTGGGCCATTCCGACCGGGCACTATCCGGCCGAGCACCGACCCGACCTCGTCTACGCCGCCTTCCATGACTTCTTCTCGGGACGTGAGCCCGTGCCCTATGCCGAAGCCGCCTGATGCCGGCGCTCGATCCGCAGGAAGCGAAGCGGAGGCTGCACGCACCCGGGGAGATCGCCTGTCTCGATTTGCGCGAACAGGGTCAGTACGGCGAAGGCCACCCCTTCCTCGCCGTGCCCTGCCCCTATAGCCGGCTGGAGGCGCTGGTCGGGGTACTCGTGCCCCGCCGCGACGTGCCGGTCGTGCTGGTCGACGAGGGCGATGGGGTGTCCGAGCGCGCCGCAACGCGGCTCACCGCGATGGGTTACAGCCGTATCGACTGGATCGCGGGCGGCGCCCCGGCCTGGGCGGCGGCCGGATACACCCTGTTCAAGGGCGTGAACCTGCCGAGCAAGACGCTGGGCGAGCTGGTCGAGGAGCATTGGCACGTGCCTGCGATCGGTCCCGACACTCTCGACGCCTGGCAGGAGCAGGGCCGCCCGCTGCACCTCCTCGACGGTCGCTCAGCCGGCGAATACACGAAGATGACGATCCCGGGCTCGCGCTCCTTTCCGAACGGAGAGGCGGCGCATCGCTGGGACGCACTCGCCCCGGGGGAAGCCCCCGTCATCATCAACTGCGCCGGGCGGACGCGCAGCATCATCGGCGCCGCGGGTTTGGCGCTGATGCAGCCGGGCGCAGTGGTGCTTGCCCTGGAAAACGGGACGCAGGGCTGGGCGCTCTCGGGCCGTGCGCTCGCGTATGACTCTGCCGCCGGTCCTTTGCCGCAGATCGACCGCGCGGCAAGCCGACTGCGGGCCGATGCCTTCATGCGCACGCATGCTATTTCGCGGATCGACCGCCTCAAAGCCGAAGACCTTGCCGGAGAGCCCGGCCGCACGACCTATCTTCTCGACATGCGCGATCCGGCCGAGCACGCGGCCACGCCGCATGCCGCGGCGGCCTCGGCGCCAGGAGGCCAGCTCATTCAGGCCACGGATCACTGGATCGGCGTCCGCCGCGCGCGCATCATCCTGGCCGACGATACCGGGTTGCGCGCGGCGCTCGCAGCGTTCTGGCTGCGCCAGCTCGGCTACGAAACCTATGTGCTCCCCGATATCGAGACCTGGCCGGCCGACTGGCGCCTGCCGGTATCCGAACCCCCTCCCGACCTTGTCGCGCCACCTGTAATCGGCGCCCGTGAGGCGATCGAGCGCGCGCAAGCCGGAGACCTGCTGCTCGACCTGCGCGGCTCGCTTGCCTATCGCGCCGGCCATCTGCCGGGCGCCGCCTGGTCGATCCGGCCGCGCCTGCCCGCCGTGGCGGGCCGGCACGTCCTGCTTGCGGGAGACGAGACAGCAACTGCGCTCGCCAGCCGCGACCTCGCGGAATGCGGCGCGACATCGGTTCACCGGGTCACGGGCGACGCAAGCGATTGGCGCGCTGCGGGGCTTGCCATCGACACCTCGCCCTACGCCCCCGCGGACGTCGACGCCATCGACTATCTGTTCTTCGTGCACGACCGGCACGACGGCAATCTCGAGGCCGCGCGGCGCTACCTTGCCTGGGAGCTCGGGCTGGTCGCCCAGCTCGACGCAGACGAACGCGGCGAATATCGGCTCGACACGCTCGACCTCAGAACCTGATGCAACATTTCGGCATCGGGCTCCGGATCATCGGACCGGAACGCGTATCCGGCCCGCTGATCTAACTGTGAGCTCTCAATAGGTTGTCCATCCGGTCCCGAGCGAGGAAGCTGAGGTTGCGAAGCTTCAGTCTCCATCGAAGGAGGCCCGGATGAACATCCACAAGAATGCCCGTCTGACGCAGTTGGGTCGAGAGCGGATCGTGCGCATGGCGGCGGCAGGCACGGCCTCTGGCGTGATCGCCAGGGCGGCCGGCGTCAGCCTCAAGACCGTCCATAAATGGATCGCCCGTTTCGCCGCCGAGGGCATGGCCGGGCTGGCGKACCGCTCGTCGCGTCCGCGCCGGCTGCATCGCCCGACGCCGGCAGGCCAGGTCGAGCAG